>JBAVUZ010000147.1:0-6517 GCA_049697035.1 Candidatus Angelobacter sp.
ATATTCACCAGCACAAAAAAGAGATCGCCGACTTCGCCTTCAACCTGCTCACGCAGTTCGGCAGGAATTTTCGGTTGCCCCAATGAATCTGAACCGGCGGATGGCAGGCCATTCAAATGTTCCTGCAACTCCCGCGTCTCTTCTGTAAGTTTTTCAAACAGGCCTTGAATCTCCGGCCAGTCAAACCCAACATGCGCGGCCTTGGAGCTGATTTTGTGGGCTTCCTGCAGGGCGGGCATTTTGCTCGAAACGCTATCCAGGAGTAATGTCGGGCTGGCTTGCGCGGGTGCGCCATTAGTCTGCAAAGTTTTGCGCTTCTCTTCAGCCTTGAGCGCTTCCCAATTCTTAAGAACCTGGGCGGAATCATTTGCTTTTGTATCGCTAAACACGTGCGGATGCCGATGAATCAGTTTGTTGCTGAGAGCGTCAAGCACATCGTCGATCGTAAATGAGCCCTGTTCCTCCGCCATTTCAGCGTAAAAAAGCACTTGCAATAAGAGGTCGCCAAGCTCGCTGGTAAGTTCTTTCCAGTCTCTGTTATCAATAGCTTCCAGAACTTCGTATGTTTCTTCTAGGGTGTATCTCTTAATGGTGTCAAAAGTTTGCTCACGGTCCCAGGGGCAGCCGCCGGGCGCCCGCAACCTGGCCATAATCGTCTTAGCACGCTCAAATTTAGCGCCCGTTGTCATGAAAGTAATGCTATCATTGCGGCGATTTCCCCAAAAATCTGCCTCTTCCGGGGTCAAAAAGCCCGATGCGATATCTATTGAAAAACAGCGGCAAGAACGTACTGCAAAGCGCACTGGACGCTCGCAGGCTTCTGCCATTTGCCTTTGTCCTGATCGTTGGATTTCTGGTTGCGATGGCGTGGGACAGCTTCTCTCGTACGCGCGAGTTGCTAAGTTCACAAGCGTACGTTGAGCACACGCATCAGGTGCTTTATGAAATGGATGCTATTCAGGACGGCTTGGGAGACGCACGCGAAGCCTGGCTCCACTACATTTTGACGCCGGAACAACAGGACCTGGATACGTTTGCCGAATCGTCGAAGCAAATATGGAAACGAGTTGCCAGAGTCGAAGACCTTACTCGCGACGATCCCGCGCAAGCGGAACGAGTCAAGCAGCTTCAGGTAATGATCACGGACGAGTTAAAGCAGTTGAGCGACAACCTGCGCACCAACAAAACGCTGCTGATCTATCACAGTCCGGCAACGGACTTTAAGCAGGACCGCGTGCGCAACGCCGTGCAACAATTTAAGGACGAGCAGGAAACTCTTCTGCGCGAACGCAATCAAGCTGCCCAGGCGCGCGCCCAGGAAGTGGAACGCAGCGTCTCAGCCCGCGTTGGCGTTTTCAGCGCGCTGATGGCGTTTGTGTTTGTGCTGGTGATCCGGGAATCAAAGAAGCTGCGCATTGCGGAGCAGGCTGCACTGCACTCACAAACCAGGCTGGAAGGCTCACTCCAGCAGTTGCAGATTGAAACCGAAAGCGGCAAGATGCTGAATGAATTGCAGGCGAACCTGCAAATTTGCGTGAACGCGCCGGAGGCCTATGAAGTTCTGGGCGGCTACGCACAGAAATTCATCCCGAACAGCGCGGGCGCGGTGTTTGCCATTGACAGCTCACGCAACCTGATGGGCGTAATGGCGAGCTGGGGCGATTCCCTGAGCCCCACGCAACACATCCTTTCGCCGGAAGATTGTTGCGCGATGCGCGGCGGACGGCTGCACCTTCAGGTGGAAACTTCACGCGGGCTCACTTGCCGCCACTTCAGCGGCAGCATTCCTGAAGCATATGTCTGCCTGCCCCTGGCCGCGCTGGGTGAAACACTGGGAATTCTGCACATCAGCACGGAACACTCCGACCAGCTTTCCGCCTCGCGGCTGGCAATGATCCAGCAGGCCGGAGAATATGCGGCACTGCGGCTGGCCAACCTTCGCCTGCGCGAAAAGCTGCATGACCAGTCCATCCGCGATCCTCTCACCGGTCTTTACAACCGGCGTTTTCTGGAAGCGACGCTGGAGCAGGAACTCCATCGCTCTGGACGCCACCACACCGGCCTTGGCGTAATCATGGCGGACATCGACAAGTTCAAGGTGTTCAACGACAGCTTTGGCCACACGGCGGGCGACATCGTATTGAAAGAAGTAGCCGCCATGTTGCGACGCTCCGTGCGTACGGAAGATATTGTCTGCCGCTACGGCGGAGAAGAATTCCTGGTGGTCCTGCCGGACACCACGCTCGAAAGCGTAAGCGAGCGCGCGGAACAGGTGCGCGAGTCCATTGCCAAGCTGGACCTGCAACACGCAGGACACGCTCTGGGAAAAGTGACTGCATCATTCGGCATTTCTTTCTCCCAGGACGGCGTGCTCACTCCAGAAATTTTGCTGCGCTATGCGGATGAAGCGCTTTATGAATCCAAGCGCAGAGGCTGCAATTGCGTGAGCCTGAGCGATTCAGTCACCAATCTGCTGGCGGAAAAACAGGAAAAAGATGCGCCACCTCCGCCGCTCAGTTTTAAGATCGCACAGCCGTAAGAAGCTGCCGGAACAGGCAATCATTTAGGCCCTTCACAACCGGCCTGGCAACACGCCTTGCCTTGAAGGGCGTCAATCCCTTCTTTGGCGATGATTGGCGTCATGGCCAAAGCCGCAACAGGGTCTGCCCACCACCATCCCATGGTGGCATTCAGAATTAAGCCAAGCAACAAAATTGCTGAAAGATAGGCACAGAAGTCGGCCTGTCTTGCGTCCGCCACCATTGCCCCGCTTCCAAGTTGATGACCGATCTTTTTCTTGAAGCGGGAGAGCAGTGGCATGGCGACCAGAGCGGCGCAGGCTACAACAATTCCGGCAACGCTCTGCGCAGGAGAATGTTTTTGCAGCAGGTTGGAGATCGCAACGAAAGCGACGTACACAGCGAGCGCCAGAAAACACGCGCCCACGATTTTGAGCGTAAAACGCTCATTCTTCTCCCGGCTTTCCTCATCCGCCATGACCGATAGCCGCCACAACAACGCAATGGCTGAAGTCACTTCAATAAAACTGTCGACGCCAAAGCCGACCAGAGAAATACTGCCGGAAATTATTCCAGTTGTTAATGCGCCCAGCCCTTCAAGACTGTTCCATCCTATGGTGAAATATTCAAGACGCTTGCCTCGCCGGGCGGCGATGGCTAAATCTGTGGAGCTTTGCAGCACAGCTGATTTTACATTTGTGCGGGCGACGAAGCAGAGCTGCTTTTGTCGGCTGGCCACGCTGGTTGCAGCGTCATCCATTTGTGTGCAGAACAGCTCACTAAGGCTACTTGTAGTAAAATTGAACTTTAGGCTCGTCGTTCTGCATCTCATTATGAGAGAGGCCTGCGCTGGCATCGCGTGATTCAGGCCGCTGATTCCTTCAAGATGACTCCAAAAATCGCCGATAACAAATCGCTGGGATATGTGACATTCGCTTTGCATTCCCATCTTCCCTACGTTGTCAACCACGGAACGTGGCCGCATGGGATGGAGTGGCTGCATGAAGCGGCTGCGGAGACTTATCTTCCATTGCTCCGGGTTTTTGGCGAACTGGAGCAGCAGGGCCTGGCGCTGCAGGCCAACGTGAATCTCTCTCCTATTCTTCTGGAACAACTTTCGCATCCGGAATTTAAGGATGAATTTCCGAAATACCTGGTGCGGAAGATCAAGGCCGCGCACAAAGACGCTGACGATTTCACGGTTCAGAACGATCCTCACATGGTGAACGTGTCGCGGTTCTGGCTGCATTTTTATGAGCAGGCACTGCGACAGTTTGACCAGCTTGGATCCAACATCATCCGCGGCTTCCAGCATTTTTACGATTCCGGCGCCATTGAGATCATTACCTGCGGCGCGACGCACGGATATTTCCCGTTGCTGGGGACCGATTCTTCCATCCGCGCGCAGGTAAAGACCGGCGTGGAAACCCATGAGCGCTTTTTTGGACGCAAGCCGCGCGGCATATGGCTGCCGGAATGCGGTTATCGGCCGGCGGGAACGTGGCAATTTCCTGTTACACCGGACGGCTCTTCGCGTCCGCCAAAGCCGTTCTATCGTGAAGGCATCGAGCAGATTCTGGCGGAGCACGGGATTCAATTCTTTTACGTTGACACGCACCTGGTTGATAGCTCCACGCGTTTCACTCCATATCAGCTGCTGGCGGGCGGCGTTCCCATAGCAATGGAAACGGTGGAAGATCCCCCGGCAAAAAATTTCTATCGCCCATATTTTGCCGATGGGCCGGACCGCGATGCCCAGGTTGCGTTCTTTACGCGTGATCCGCGCACCAGCGCGCAGGTATGGAGCGGCGACCAGGGATATCCCGGCGACGGAAACTATCTGGAGTTCCACAAAAAGCGCTGGCCCGGCGGAAATAGATACTGGCGGATTACCGGAAGAAAAATTGATCTCGGGCTGAAGCAGCCGTATGATCCGGCGGTTGCGCTGGAGCGCACGCGCGAGCACGCAAAACATTTTGTACGGATTACCCATGAAACGCTGGAACGCTACGGCAACAACGGCGCAGCGGCGTCGATCCTGACAGCGCCGTTTGACGCTGAGCTTTTTGGGCATTGGTGGTTTGAAGGTCCCGAATGGCTCAAGAACGTGGCCCTGGAATTTGCGAAACCGGAATCGCGCGTCAAGCTGATTTCCTGCACTGACTACCTTGACCAGTTTCCGCCGAACGCTTATGTGGCCCTGCCGGAAGGATCGTGGGGCGCGGAGAGCAATAACAGCGTCTGGCTGAATGAAGACACAGCCTGGACGTGGAAGCATATTTATCCTGCTGAGTTGGCAGTACAACAGATGGCCAACAGCGATTTGTGGCGCGGCAATGACACGGCTACGCGTCTGGCAAAACAGATTTGCCGTGAACTGCTGCTGCTGGAATCTTCTGACTGGCAATTCCTTATCACCACCAAGGCCGCCCGCGACTATGCGGAGAAGCGCTTCAATACTCATCTGGAGCAGTTCCGCGCCCTGCTGGATACATGGCGCCGCTTTGAAGCGACCCACCAGATTTCGCTGGAGAAGCTTCAGGAACTGGAAGCAATAGAGCTGCGCGACTCGGTCTTTCCGGAGATTGAGCCTGAATTGTGGGGCGCCACGCACGGCGTACTTTCCCAGCTCCGTCGGTAAGTCCTTTAAACACGTCATTTTCCCGAAACGGTTATATTCCTCTAATATGCGTCCGGAAGTAATGTTGTTCTTTCCTGAAAAAGCATCTAAATAATGATGGACGTGAGTAGCTCGATTCAATCGAAAGACCAGAGCTTTGACGTTCTGGTGATTGGCGGCGGCATCAACGGCGTTGCCATTGCGCGCGAGTGTGCGCAGTGGAGCAAACGCACGCTGCTGGTTGAGCAAAATGATTTTTCGTCCGGCACCACCAGCCGGTCCACGCGCATCATCCACGGTGGTCTGCGTTACCTTGAACATGCTGAGATCGGGCTGGTGCGTGAGTCGTTGCGCGAACGCGAGCGCCTTCTGATGCAGTCGCCGCATCTGGTGCGACCGTTGCAATTCTTGCTGGCGCTGCCAAAACAATCGCATTCGTTGCTTCGCAGTTCCCTTTCCATACGCACTGGCTTGTGGCTCTACCATCGCTGGGCAGGCGGTAAGCGCGGATGCTGCGGTGATCTTTCCGCATTTGAACGCCAGCTCGACAAAGGCAATGGCTGGTCGATCTACTCTTATGAAGACGCGCAGTGCGAATTTCCCGAACGCCTGGTAGCGGAGTGGCTGGCGGAAAGCATGGCCACAGGCGTTGTTGTGTGCAATCACACCAGGCTGCTGGAGATTACTCGCGAAGGCGGCTCGCAAAAATCCGGACGCGTCACCGGAGCGCGGCTGCGCGACTTGATATCCGGCCAGGAATATTTTGTTCGCGCCAAAAACGTTGTGAACGCAACCGGCCCGTGGGCCGACGCGGTGATTGGCGCTTCTGGCATTTCCACGCCGCGGATGATTGGCGGCGTGCGTGGATCGCATCTGGTGCTGCCCAAATTTGCCGGCGCTCCGCCGCAGGCCATCTACAGTGAAGCCATTGATGGCCGTCCGATTTTTGTTATTCCGTGGAATCATCAACTCCTTGTCGGCACCAGTGAAGTAGCCGACTCCAACGTGCCGGATAATCCGCAGCCCAGCGCCCAGGAACTCGACTATCTCTTCCAAAGTTTTGCGCGGCTCTTTCCTCACTCCGGCCTCACGCCTGCCGACATACGTTACAGCTTTGCCGGAATCCGTCCGCTGCCGTTTGCGCCGGGCAAAGCGTCTTCGGCCATCACACGCAAGCATCTTCTGCACGATCACTCGGATGATGGCGCCGCAGGCCTGATTTCCGTGATCGGCGGCAAGTTAACCACGGCAGCCAGCCTTGCGCGCGACGTTGTGCTCAAACTTGGCGTTGACGTGCCGGAGCCGGTCAACGTGTTTGCTTCGCCCGCGGGCGAAGAAGACGTCCAATCCACCGTGCGGCAATGGGCGCGCCTTGTCG
>JBAVUZ010000148.1:0-3313 GCA_049697035.1 Candidatus Angelobacter sp.
ACAGAGCTTCCACAAAATCGAGTAGAGCTTTGCGCAGTGATCGAGGCTGGAACTTACATATGCTTCATTCCAGATGGTTTTATGGAGCTGCAACAGCAGTAACCCTTGGCGTCTTGCCTTTGGCAGTTTTGGCACAAGCACTAAATACGTCCACTCCGTCACCCAGTCCAACAGATGTAACCTCTGCTGACGCGGATCGGCAGGAGGCCATGCGCTTATACAAAGAACATAAGTTGGCGGAAGCTGCTGAATGGTGGCAGAAGGTAGTTGTCAAATATCCGGACGACATGGACGCGCATGAAGCATTGGGGGCCTCTTTGCTGAATCGTGCTGATCTCCAGTCTGATGGGAGCAAAAAACAATCTGACCGGTTGGTGGCACGAGCCGAATTAGTGCGCGCGCAGGAACTGGGTGACAAATCTGACTTGTGCAGGGCATTACTTTCAACCATTCCAGAAGATGGCAGGGAGATCCGTTTTCTCAATTACCAAAAACTGTTGACCATCGTGCCGATCGGCCAGCCGCCAACCCAAAGGGGCTTGGAAATTGCGGGCGAATATGCGTTTGCCACGGAACATGAGGATTTCAATTATCTTATCGCAGAACGCATCGGCTTGGATTATGCCCAACTGAAACTATGGAATAAGGCAGAAGAATGGTACGCCCGAGCATTGCAGATGAAACCGGATGAACAGTCAGTCTATGGGAACTGGGTGGAAACGCTCGTGTCCGCTGGAAAGATGAAAGAGGCGCGCGAGAAGTTGATTCAGGGTCTGCTTATTAGTGATGGCACATATATCAATGTGCCCATGGCAATGTGGTTACGCGCGAATCATCTGGAATTGAAAAAGATCAATATCAAGGTGCCACACGAGTATCCCACAGGCAAGACAGGGACCATGATTGTTGTTGATCCCGCATGGCTGGGCAAAAATGACGGCCGTGATGCATGGCTGATGTATCCCAGAACGCGCCGGCTATGGAAGAACGAGAAGTATTTTAATGAATTTCACATGACAGGATATCGGCACAGCATGGCGGAAGAAGTGGACGCCCTTTCACAAGTTGTAGCCGCTTTCAATGAGAGTCTGGCAAAAGGGAAAGTTAAGGAACCGGATCCAGCTCTGGTGCTGTTGTCGCGTTTTCACGCGGGAGGATTACTTGAGGCTTTTATCTTTCTGGTGGAGCGTGACGAAGATGTGAGCATCGAGTATTACCGTTATCTAGCTAACCACCGCGATAAATTAATGGAATTTGCGGATAAATACATCGTCCCGCCCCTGCCTTAAAACGGCAATTGAGCGTGCGCATCGAAAACCTGAGCAGAATGGAATGTACGCGCTACTCCGTAGCGTTGCCGGCGGCCAGGCGAAGCAGTCCGCGAAACTTTTCTGTCTGCTCCTGGTCTTCCTTGGTATCGTGCGCGAACTCAATCCCATAGTTATAACCGCGGCGATGGCGCACCAGGCCTCGCGCGCGAACGGGTCCGGCGGCAAACGGAGGCGTAAACTCAATCAGCACTTCGTCGCCGGTCTTGAGCTCCATGCCGGCAAACACCAGCACGCCGCCTTCACTCATGTCATTTCCCCGGCCCGACATTATTTTTGTCGTTCCGTCATGCGTATGAATGAGCCGTATAGGAAGATTGAGCCGGTACCGCTGCCAGCGTCTGAAAACCGCTCTTTCTGGAGACACCTTGCCACCCGGGACCGAACGTAAGCGCGCCTGCGTTGCCATACACGGATGATATCCGTAGAAATTCCAGAGTAGAAGGTTACCGAGGTATCAAGCTTAACTACTATTTCCACAGGAAATACGGGGTTACACCTTAGTCGCCAATTTGGCTGCCAGTCGGCGCGCGAAAGCTCATGGCGCGGAAAAATGGCTGGCCAATCACGGCCAGCCTAATCGAAAGAGAGGAAGCTACGGGGGCCCAAAAACTCTTAGCAGCGCACGATCTTAGCGCTTTGAATGCCTTTGGTCGCGTTGCGCGTGTCCACCACAAGGTTCGCTTCGGCCACAATTTGCGGGTAGTCGTACGATGAATGGTCTGTCACGATAACCACGCAATCATATTGGCCAAGGTTTTCCAGTGGCGTGTTTTTCATTTCCAGGTTGTACTTGCGGCCGCGTCCCACGTATTCAAAGAATGGATCGTTATAGCTGACCTTGGCGCCTTCTTTCTGCAGCAGCTCAATAATGGTCAGTGACGGCGACTCGCGCAGATCGTCAATGTCCTTCTTATACGCCACGCCAAGAATCAGGATGTTCGCGCCGTTCAGGCTCTTGCGCTGTTTGTTGAGCGCCGCCGCGGTTGACGTGACAACGTGATACGGCATGTTCAGGTTGATCTCTCCGGCCAGCTCAATGAACCGTGTATGGAAGTCATATTCCTTGGCTTTCCATGAGAGATAAAAGGGATCAATGGGGATGCAGTGTCCGCCCAGGCCGGGCCCGGGATAAAACGGCTGGAAGCCAAACGGCTTGGTTGAGGCCGCTGCAATCACTTCCCAAATGTCGATTCCCATGCGCAGGCTCAGCAGCTTAAGTTCATTCACCAGCGCAATGTTCACGCACCGATAGATATTTTCCAGCAGCTTGGTCATCTCCGCCGCAGCCGGCGTGGAAACAGGGACAGTCTTGTGAAAAATCGTTCCATACATCTGGCGTCCAAACTCTGTTGCCTTCGTGTTCAGCCCTCCGACCACTTTTGGTATGTCGCAGCGTGCCACCGTGTCATTGCCCGGATCTTCGCGCTCCGGAGAAAACGCCACGTAGAAAGTGTTCGCGGCTTCTTCATCGCCGCGCGCCGCCTTCAGGCCCAGCGGATTCTTCTCCAGGATCGGTATCAGCAATTCTTCCGTCGTGCCCGGATACGTCGTGCTCTCAAGCACAACCAGTTGTCCGGCGCGCAGGTAGGGAACAATCGCTTCCGCCGTTGCCTCAATAAAGCTCAGGTCCGGCTCATGATGATCATCCAGCGGAGTCGGCACGCATATGATGATCGCGTCCATGTTGGAAATCTGGGAATAATCGGCGGTCGCCGTAAAGCCTTTCCTTTTGGCTGCCTGAATTTCGGTCTCCGGGATGCGCACAATATACGATCCGCCACGCTTGATGATGTCAACCTTCTTTGCGTCAACGTCAAAGCCGGTCACGCGGAAATCTTGTTCGCTGAAAAGCAGCACCAGCGGAAGGCCAACGTAACCCAGACCTATCACGCCGATCTTCGCGGTACGGTTTTCCAGTTTGGTGGTCAGAGAAGCAGAGGGCGTAGCTATATATTCCAAAGTGCTCATAATGCCTTCGATTA
>JBAVUZ010000149.1:0-4349 GCA_049697035.1 Candidatus Angelobacter sp.
GGGGTAAAGAGTTGCGGCCACTCGTTCCTCAAGACATTCCGCTCCGCCCGATCAACGAGATCAACATCAGCTTGTCTTCGGTTGGGCGATCCCCCAAGCGTAAATCCTCGCGGCAGCTTCGCGTTGAAATTGCCCAATGCCAGCCGTTCCAATCGAAGGCTTCTTTCGAACGGAGTTTTTGAGGTGTTTGGGAGAACCGAAGCAGGGTCGGGATCGGATCCGGTCTGGTTTCGAAAGTCCCTCAACTGAGCCGACCCGCCACCTGGAAGGGGTACCTGCCGACTGAATTGCGAATCGGCGTTAGGCTCACCTCTGAGTGTGCCTTCGACATGGGCGCCAAGCTCATGAACTAAGGTTTGCGTGATTCCACCTTGCTGAAAAAATGGCTGTTGTGCCGTCGAAATCCCGGACGGCATCCCTGCCACTGCGGGCAGTTTAGTCCCCGCCCGGACGCCAGCAGGCAGCTTGGCTGTCGCGGTGGGACCCGATATGTAGACCACGTCTATCTCGCTCGATCCTGAGGAAGCAGTCGAACCTGTGACCCCCCCAAAAGCCATCATGGGACTCGTCTTCAGAACCAATCCGCCGACCGTTTGTCCCCCTTCACGAACAGAGAAGGTGTCGGCACTAACGGCTTGTATCTGCAGAGCTCTCTGCTGTGGATTCTTACTGAGGGAAGCGAGGAGCGCCGGCATGACCTTGATATTTACGCTGGAATTGATCTGCCCCACCAGCATCTGTGTCAGTTCGGAAAACTGTGAGAGGTTCTGAGTATTCCCGGCAAACTCCAGTTGGTTTTGCTGGTTTATGCGAAACAGTCCAGCCTCACTATTGGTCAGGCCCGACCGAATGTCACGAAGAAACGCCTCGTTCGCCGCACCCTGTGACGTGTTGAAATCAACGTTGTTACTAGCCGCATGGACCGTGCTGCCGCTGACCGTAACCGTTGTACCTGTGGGATCCAGAAAAACCACGGGATTCGCTTTTCCGTACGAATACAAGGCGACACCATCGACCAAGCCTGCCGGATCACAGCTGGTCCACCTCCCCAGCCACGGGGCATAGTATCGCGCCCAGTGGTAATAGAAGCCCGTCTCCTCGTCACGCTCCTTTCCGGTGTAGCGGTAGCGTTTCGGATTAAGTTCCACGACGGCGCGTCCGGCTTGATAGGACGTGCTGCCGTAGGGGTAGTATTCTTCGTAAGAGATCAAGGCGGCTGTCGAGTCCAGTTCGACACACGCACTGCCAAGGTGATTGTCGAATTGATAGCGAGTTCTGGCCCTCGGCAGCGATCGTGCGTGCGCCTTGTCATCCACAGTTGTGGTTTCGACGAGCGCAGTCCGTTTCTTATCGTCCATCACGTGCAGGGTCTCGCGCTGAAGTGTGACAGTGCCGACGGCATCATATTCACGGTAAATCTCAAAGCTCCCCAGATACAGTCTCTCTTTTATTCTCGTTCCCGAGCCCGATTCTGTAACCTTACGGACGCGTTGGCCGGACGCACCATACTGGTAGAACATGCGCTGGCCAAGGTGCTGATCCCCTTCATGGTCGGAAGCATTCACTGCCTGACGCCTGGTCATGGTCAATTGATCCTTGAAGTCCCATCGCATCACTTGTAACTGGGGCATGTGAACCATGTTGCCATGCCGATCATACGAGTAGTTTTCATTCAGCGGCTGATTGCCGCTCAGCGAAGTGCGCGTCAGCCGGTTGCTTGCGTTTCCGGGCTCCAGCAGACTGGCTTGAGTGTAGTCATAAGAGCGCGTCCAGCCAGGATTGACAGGGTCGCTTCCGCGATGGACGAATCGCACGAAATTACCAACAGCATCGTAATGATATTGCTCGGTGTAGGTCCCCATCGCGTTGCCGTCGCCGGGCTGTAGCAGCCCGACACGAGGGGCGTCATTGTACGATGTCGCGGTGGGAGGCAGGCGCTGCCCATTCCCGTTCCGACCCAGATGTTCACGGCCGCTCGCCTGAATGAGTCGGTAGACCGCATCGTAGGTATAGTCGGCGCCAGGCTCGACACGCAGGTTACGGAAAAAAACCACATTCTGAATGTCTGCGTTGTCCTGAATGTGTGTAACGTTCCCCATCGGATCGTAGACGTAGGAGAGGTCTTGCACCACCTGCTGATTCGTCGGGAAACCCAGCCGCGTGGTGCTGAGACGAACAAGGCGGAAGGTGATTGGGTCATAGGTATACTCTGTCGTTGTATGGTTGCCGTTCTCGATGAGTGTTCTTTGGCCTTTGGCGTTGTAATCAATATTGACTACAAATGAGGTGCCGGTCCGGGCGCCCCGCAGTTTGACCTGTACTGCATCAAGCAGATCAGCTTGGTTATAGCTTGGCAAGGTCACGCTTCCATCGGGGGTGGTGATTGCAATTGGACGATTCAGTGCGTCATATTGCGTACTGTCAGCAAAAGCCTCCGGCATCATGACCGGCGAGTTTGTCGACCAGTTGGGAAGACTCGTGTAGTCTTGAATGAACTGTCGGCGGCTGCGCAGCAGGTTGCCTTTGAAATCGAAGGCTTCGTCTCGGCCGGCCACAGAATTTTGGCCCATATTGGTTATCACACCCGCGATGTCTTGATGCTGAAACACGCGGGTGCGCAGGTTGAGCGCTCGGTCGTTTGGCTGCCCTTCGCCGTAGACAGTTCTCTCGTAAACGACTTCACCGGCTAACGTGCGTGGATCTGAGTTATCCGCGTCGGTGCCATGAACGAAACGTTGCGTGGGCCTGCGCAGCGCATCAGAGGCCGTCCGAAAATTATGGCCGCGGCTGTCCCAGGCGCGGATGGCCTTCCCATCGGCATCGTCCATCGTCCAACGCTCGCCCGCTTCCATGCTTGCCTGGCGGATGCGCTTATTCAGCATGTCGTAGTCATAGATCATCACCGTTCGCAGCAAGGCGTCGGTGACTGACCGCTGGTTGGCCTGTATGTCGAGCTCGACGCGCGTAGCGAAAAGTTCTTCGATCGGCGCGCCGTCTCGTAAAAACCGGTTGTGTGCCACCGTGAGGAAAGAACGGCCCAGCGTGTCGAAGAAAGCTATTGCCGGTGTCATGGCGTGAACGGCAGCCTTGATCGCAGCCAACTTCTCCTCCGCTCCCAACGCACCGCTTTGACGTTGTTCATACCAGGTCGGCAGATAGAGGGCTTTAGGCAGGGGAAGAAAGAAATCGCCTGCGACCGGGTCGTCCGCAGGATTCGTTTGCGAGACTGTATCGTTGACGTCCCACGTTTCCTGTCTCCAGGGATCGAAGACAACTTTGTCGTAGGTGTGATTCGGGTGCAGCGTGGCCACCACACGCTCAATCGGATCGTAAAATAGGACCGGGCTCACGCCTGCGATATTGGCGAACTCGAATTCCTGGGTGGCACTGAAGAACGGTTCATATTGCCGTATCGGTTTGCCTTTGTTATTAAAGATGGTCCAGCCGCTGCCCACCCATCGCGGGTTGACTCCAGGGCCATGCTCGACTAAAAGGCCTGGCTCCGCTTGCAGCTTTTTCTGGATTTCGCGGCCGAAACCGTCGGAATATGAGAATGAATGCTGGATCTTAGTCTTCTCTTCCGGCGCCAAGTCCGCAGTATGTGTTTCCCGGGCGAGGATATGGACGACGGCCGGCTGAGGCTGCGAATGGGTTCGAGTGCGCTCGAACGCGGACAGGTCGTAGACCAGGCGCGTGGTGGCTCTTTGCAGTACCTTCCAGGGGTCACGCAAGGGGTGCTGGAGCTGCGACAGAATGTTGCGTTCACTGAGATCGGCGACGAATCCTTCGAGGCTATCGCCTTCTTTTTCCTCCTTCTTGCCCATAAGCGCCGTACCGACGACTAAGCCGAGCGTGTCGAAGGCAATTTCAGAGCGGTTCCCATTCGCGTCGGTCATGAGATACGGTGAGAGCACGCGGTAATCGATGAGAGAATCCACGGTGTTGCCCACCGGATCTCGTAATTCCACCGGCACCAGGTCATGCGCGTCATGCCGGACGGTAGAGACATTTCCAAATGGATCAAGGAATCGATTCGCCATAAAGAAATGACGTTGAGCATGGGCCAGTTCCTGCGTGGCACTGTCATTTAAGCGCGGCGAATAGAACACCCGCCCCGCTCGGACCCACCAGTGGCCATCATCGTCCAGATTCACATAGCCGCCTTCACCGTGCAGCACGCTCGCCGGATCCGGCAACAGGTTCTCCGGCGGCTGACCTGGCCGTGGACGCCGGTAAACTTCCGTGAGCAGACCTGGAGTGAAGGCCTGTTTGTAGTTCTCCCCAGGCAGCGCCAGAGCTTCAAGCGAGCCGAGCGGCAACAGCCGATCAAGCGCGCTGGCACGGTACAC
>JBAVUZ010000150.1:0-2809 GCA_049697035.1 Candidatus Angelobacter sp.
GATCGCTGCCATGCCGTGCCAGGTAGTCGACCGCCTGCCGCAGCGACCGCGGACGTAAAAATTTGAATGTAGGAAGGCTCATTAATTTTAAATCCACCACGGAGACACGGAGGCACGGAGAAAAACAAGGCAGCCGCAGACTTGCATTGATGAGCGCAGATCAGAACGAGAACTTCGTTTCCGCAAACTAAATCTTGCCCTTCCTATCTGCGTTGATCCGCGTAAATCAGGGGCAAATATTTTTGCCTTTCTCCGTGTCTCCGCGCCTCCGCGGTGAAAATTAGATTTCATTTTGAGAACTCCGTCTCGATGGATCATCCGCATGCCTCTGCGGCCCCTTACCTTTAAACCATAGTGATCCGCCGTGCTCGCGAAACGTCGTCGGCGTTACCGGATCACTACCGCGCGTGATCTCCAGCGCTTTCTTCTCGGAATGCTTTGCTTTGATTGCCGCCAGCACGCGCTCCGGAGTGAAGGGCGCTTCGCGCAGCCGTACGCCCACCGCGTCATAGATCGCGTTGGCAATCGCCGGGATCGTCGCCGCCAATGAGCCTTCGCTGGCTTCCTTCGCGCCGAACGGCCCTTCCGGATCGACCGACTCGACGATGATGCATTCCACTTCTGGCGACTCCGTGGCCGAAGGCGACTTGTACTCTAGCATCCCTGGATTCATCAGCAGCCCGTCTTTCCAGATCATCTCTTCCTGCATCGCTTGGCCCAGCCCCATCCATACTGAGCCGATCACCTGGCCTTCGACCGACACCGGATTCAGCGCACGCCCGCAATCATGCGCTGCCCAGACCTTGTGGACTTTGACTTCGCCGGTCTCTTCATCCACGCTCACCTCGGCTACCTGCGCCGAATACGAATACGCCGGCGAAGGTCCTACGCCAGCGCCTTTGAACGCGCCGCCGCGCGCATCTTTAGGAGGCGCATACGATCCCGTGCCGGTGAGCGCGCCGGTGAAGTCAATTGCCGAAACCACCGCTTCTTCAAAACTCATGCTGTCTTTGGGGCCTTCTTCTTTGCGTTTCTGTTGCAGTGATCCGCGCAGCGTCTGCCCTTCCACGCGCCCGCTCACTTCTCTTACGCTCCCGCGCGGCGCATCGATCTTTTCCAGAATCTGCTCGGCGTGCGCGCCGTTACTGATCGACGCCGGCTCTGCCGTTCCGCGCTTCCACACGCGATCATCGCGCATCATCACGTCTTCCGGCACGCAGTTCATCTTCACCGCCGCCGCCGCGGCTATCTTTTTCTTCACATCCTGCGCCGACCGTAGCGAAGCATTGCCATTCATGAACGTCACTCGGCTGGAATACGATCCAATGTCGATCGGCGTCAGGTCGGTATCGGCGGCAATGATCCGTATGCGTCCCAGCCCGATGCCCAGAACCTCAGCCACAATCTGCGCCACCATCGTATCTGATCCCTGGCCAATGTCAGACGCGCCGGTATACACCACCACGCCGCCGTCGCGATCAATCTTTATATTCACCGTGGAATGCGGCATGTCTGAACGGATAATACTGTTGGCCGCGCCGCTCACGTAATGGCTGCATGCCATGCCCATGCCGCGCGCCGGCGGCAGCTTGCTGCGACGCTCATGCCAGCCTGACCGCGTTATCACCTGGTCAATACACTCCGGCAGGCCATAACTCTGCACCCGCAGATTGTTCACCGTAATGCACGGCGGCTTGAGCAGATTGATGCGGCGAATCTCCGCCGAATCGATATCCAGCTTCGCCGCAATCTCATCGAGTTGCGATTCAAACGCAAAGCGCACGTTCACTGTGCCATGCCCGCGCATCGCGCCACAGGCCGGCTTGTTGGTCAGCACGCGATAGCCGTCATACTTGATATTAGGAATGTCATACAGCGCACCCAGCAGCGCGCCGGAATAAAGGATCGTAACCACGCCATAAGAGCAGTAAGCGCCGCCATCCTGAATCACTTTTGCCGCCACGGCAGTCAGGTGGCCATCCTTCTTCGCGCCGATCTTCATGTCAATAATCGTGCGCGGCCGCCCCCGATGCGCCCAGAAAACTTCTTCCCGCGTGTAAGTGATCTTTACCGGCGCTTTGGCTTTCCGCGCCGCCACCGCGGCAATAATCTCGAGCGGAATCACTTCACTCTTGCCGCCAAATCCGCCACCCACCAGCGGCTTGATCACGCGTATCTGCTGCATCGGCAGCTCCAGCACAATGGAGAGCTTGTGCTGCAGGTAATACGGTACCTGCGTTGACGACCACACCGTCAGCCGTCCCGGCTGTCCGCTCTGCGAATCAATCTCAAACGATGCCAGCGTGCAATGCGGCTCCATCGCGGCGTGCGTCACTTCACCCGCAATGTACCGATGCTCCAACACCACGTCAGCCTCGGCAAAGCCTTTGTCCGGATCGCCAAACACATGGTGATAATCTTTCTCAATATTGTTGGGCCGCTGCGGATGGATCCAGTCCTTCTCCGCCTTCATCGAGTCTTCAGGATCAAACCACGCCGGCAGCTGTTCATATTCGACTTCGATCAGTTCCAGCGCACGCTCCGCAATCGACTCCGACGTTGCCACCACGCAAGCCACATTGTCGCCCACGTACCGCACTTTTTCCACCGCCAGCGCCGTTTCGTCATGGCCGACTGGCAGAATACCGTACTTGTTCGGCGCGTCCGGCCCGGTCACCACGCAGACAACGCCGTCCACCGCTTCGGCCTTCGACGTGTCAATCTTCTTGATCCGCGCATGCGGATACGGCGAATGCAGGATTTTGCCGGTCAGCATCCCAGGCACTGACAGGTCATCCGTGTATTTGCC
>JBAVUZ010000151.1:0-6476 GCA_049697035.1 Candidatus Angelobacter sp.
CCCTCTGCCTGCTTGGGTTTGGGTTTGGGTCACGCTTGGGTCACCCAAGGGTCACGCAAGGGTCACGCAAGGGCCACCCAAGGGTCGAATGGAGTTAAGTGCCTTTGTTTGCAACAAAAGATGAAAAATGAGGGGAGGGGGCATGAGTGGGCTTCGCCGATTTAGATCGTTCGACTCCCGGTTACACCGGTCGCTCACGATGACAGTTTGAAGCGCGGCGATTTTGCGCCGCGCGTCTTTGTCAGAGCCGACATCGCCGACATCGCCGACCTCGCGCGTGATCGCCAGATCGGGAAAAGCCGGAATTTCACCGCGGATACGCGGAGAACAGCCAAGGTCGGAACACCGCCGAGGGCGGCGGTGCCACACGGGTATCGATGATCGGAAAAAAGAAACCTTACATGGATAAACGCTCGCGATCTGAAAAGACGGGGATCCCCAACTCCATCTACCACAGAAGGCACGAAGGATTGTGGTTGGGGTGTGAAACCAGTGCTGCGCGAAGAGACTACAATTTATAGATACTTTGTAACGACGGATGGAGTTGTGCAATGCCCAAGACCCTTACCCACGAAGATTTAATAGCCAACGCCGGTCCCCTGAGCCAGGAAGAGTTGAGCGCGATCAATCGTTACTGGCGCGCGGCAAATTATCTTTCGGTAGGACAGATTTATCTTCGCGACAATGCGCTGCTGCACGAGCCGCTGAAGGTGGAACACACCAAGCCGCGCCTGCTGGGACATTTCGGCACCACGCCGGGCCTCAACTTTATTTATGCACACATGAATCGGGTGATCAGGAAGAACGACCTCAACGCGATTTACGTGACAGGGCCGGGGCATGGCGGGCCGGGTATTGTGGCCAATACCTATCTGGAAGGGACTTACAGCGAGCTTTATCCCAGGATCACGCGGGATGCGGCGGGCATGCAGAAGCTCTTCCAGCAATTTTCATGGCCCGGAGGGATTCCCAGCCATGCGTCGCCGGATACGCCGGGCTCAATCAATGAAGGCGGAGAGCTGGGATATTCATTGCTGCACGCTTACGGCGCGGCGTTTGATAATCCTGACCTGCTGGTGTGCTGCGTGGTGGGCGATGGTGAAGCAGAGACCGGCGCGCTGGCCACGAGTTGGCACTCAAACAAGTTTTTGAATCCGGCCCGCGACGGCGCGGTGCTGCCGGTGCTGCACCTGAATGGATACAAGATCGCCGGGCCAACGGTGCTGGCGCGTATCCCGAAAGAGGAACTGATCGAGCTTTTCCACGGCTACGGCTACCGGCTTTATTTTGTTGAAGGCGATGATCCGCTGCTGATGCATCAGTTGATGGCAGCAACGCTGGACAAAGTGATTGCTGAGATCAAGAACATTCAAGCCGAAGCGCGGAAAAACCCAGATGCGCCGCGCCCACGGTGGCCGATGATTATTCTTCGCAGCCCGAAAGGCTGGACTGGGCCGAAGATTGTCGATGGCCTGCAAATCGAGGGAACATTCCGCTCACACCAGGTTCCAGTGACCGATCTGGACAAGCCGGGACATCTCAAGATCCTTGAGCAATGGATGCTGAGCTATAAGCCGGAAGAGCTGTTCGATAAAAATGGGAAATTGATACCTGAGCTGGCGGCGCTGGCGCCGAGCGGAAATCGGCGCATGGGAGCGAACCCGCATGCGAATGGCGGTTTGCTGCTGAAAGACCTGAAGATGCCTGACTTCCGGCAATATGCGGTGAAGGTAACGCAGCCGGGCAGCGAATTTGACGAGTCGACACGCATACTCGGGAAGTTCCTGCGCGATGTAATGAAGCTGAATCTGGAGAGCGCGAATTTCCGCGTCATGGGACCGGATGAAACGGATTCAAATCGACTGTCGGCAATTTTTGAAGTCACGGATCGAGTTTCGATGGCCGAGATTCTTCCTAACGATGTGCATGTGGGCCGCGAGGGGCGGGTAATGGAAGTCCTGAGCGAGCACATGTGCCAGGGATGGCTGGAAGGCTATTTGCTCACAGGGCGGCATGGATTTTTCTCGTGCTATGAAGCGTTCATTCATATTGTGACGTCGATGTACAACCAGCACTCCAAGTGGCTGGAGGCGGTGCGGCATATTCCCTGGCGCAAGCCGATTGCGTCGCTTAATTATCTGCTCACGTCGCATGTGTGGCGGCAGGACCACAACGGCTTTAGCCATCAGGACCCGGGATTTCTGGACAATGCGGTCAACAAGAAGCCGGAAGTTGTGCGCGCTTACTTTCCGCCGGACGCGAACACGCTGCTATCCGTCGCTGACCATTGCTTGCGCAGCAGAAATTACGTGAACATTATTGTCGCGGGGAAGCAGCCGGAATTGCAGTGGCTGGATATGGACGCCGCTATCAAGCACTGCACAGCGGGAATCGGCAAGTGGAATTGGGCGAGCAACGATGATGGCGGCGAGCCCGACGCGGTGCTGGCGTGCGCCGGAGATGTGCCAACGCTGGAAATCCTGGCTGCGGTTTCACTGCTGCGGAAGCATGTCCCCAGCCTGAAGATCAGGGTGGTGAACGTGGTGGACCTTATGACGTTGCAGGCGGCCGGTGAGCATCCGCATAGTTTGACCGATGAAGCTTTTGACGCGCTGTTTACCACGAACAAGCCGGTGATCTTTGCATATCACGGCTATCCCTGGCTAATTCACCGGTTGTGCTATCGCCGGCGAAACCACGACAACATGCATGTCCGCGGCTATAAAGAAGAGGGAACCACAACGACTCCGTTCGATATGGTCGTCCTTAACAATATGGACCGCTTTCAGCTTGCTATCGATACTATTCACCGAATTCCCGGACTCAAAGCCGAAGATGCAGTTGCGTTCTTCCAAGGCAAGCTGGCGGAGCACAAAAAATATGTCGCAGCGCACGGCGAAGACATGCCTGAAGTGCAGAATTGGCGCTGGAGCTGAGCCGTAAAACCATACCACTGATGAACACAGATTTGACTGATTTGCGCAGATAAGCCCAGATAGGCCACGGTCGGCAATTTTTTAGGAATGGCGTAAGTTCCAAAACGCAAGATTCTCGCTCTAATCGCGCACTGGTGACTGCCCGTGCTCGTTAACGGAGTCGGGATGACGAGTGTAAAAACTCACAGGAAAATCTATTTCGGCAATTCATAATCCGTTTAATCCGTGTTCACTTGTGGTGAGGTTTTTGCAGTACGAGAGTTAATCGATGGAACAAACCTTTCTCTGTCTGAACGGCGGCTCTTCATCGCTGAAGTTTGCCGTGTATCGACTGGGTGATGCGGCGGAAGAGAGAATCTTTTCCGGCGCGGTTGAAGCCATCGGGCAGCCCATCGGCAAGGTTTGGCTGCGCCGCGCAGACAAAACGCTAGAAAAAGAGAGCGGTAAATTTCCTGATCACACAGCCGCCATGAAGAAAATGTTTGCCGGGCTGCGCGAGCAAGGGGTTGAGAAGCTGGCGGCCGCGGGGCATCGGATTGTCCATGGCGGGCCAAAGTTCACAGCGCCGCAGCTGATTGACGAAAAAATGAAGCAGGCGCTCAAGGAGCTGATTCCTTTTGCGCCACTGCATTTGCCGAGCCAGGTGGCGATGATCGAGGCGGTGGAGGCGCATTTCCCTGATCTGCCTCAGGTGGCCTGCTTTGATACGGCATTTCACAGTCGAATGCCGGAGGTGGCGCAGCGGTTTGCGTTGCCGCAAAAGCTCTGGGAGCAGGGAATCAGGCGCTATGGCTTCCACGGCCTCTCTTATGAATACGTTGTTGGCAAACTGGGAGGGGAGTTGGGGCGGCGCGCCATCATTGCGCATCTGGGAAACGGAGCCAGCATGGTGGCGCTGAAAGACGGCTTGCCCATGGATACCAGCATGGGCATGACACCTACCGGTGGATTCATGATGGGAACGCGCAGTGGCGACCTGGATCCAGGAGTACTTATACACCTGCTGAAAAAAGGTTACTCCGCTGAGCAGTTGGAAAAACTAGTGGACAATGAGGCTGGGCTGCTTGGCGTATCCGGTCAGACAAGTGATATGAAGGCCCTTTTGCAGAAAAGCCAGACAGATAGCGCCGCCAGCATGGCTGTGCAAATGTTTGCCTATCAAGTGCGTAAGTTCATTGGCGCCTATGCGGCCGTGCTGAATGGGCTGGATACGCTGGCGTTTACCGGCGGAATTGGCGAGCGAGCCTCAGAAGTCCGCGCAAAGATTTGTTTAGGCCTAGAATATCTAGGGGTCGCACTGGATACGCAGGCCAACGCCCGCAACGCCGCAGTAATAAGCCTGCCGAACAGCCGATGCGCCGTGCGGGTAGTCCAAACCGACGAAGACTTGATGATCGCGCGCCATACCCGCGCTGTAAGTCTCCACAGTTGAGAAAAGGCGATTTTAAGTGGGTGGCGATTTCCCTTAGAAGGCCTAAGTCGCAAAATAGCGGCATGTTCTTTAGGGTTCCAAGAGAAGGTTCTATTGTTTATCTGGCAATGCCGCCAGGACGAAAATGAAATTAAGAAATTAAGCCAACAAAAGCGAGGTTAGTCCGTCTAAATCTGGATATATCAAGGTTACAGCACACCCCAAAAAAGGATTGGAAGACGCAGCGGAGCCTACTATAAGACATTTCTTATTGTTTTTGATTGACTATACAGTTGTAATTGTTAACAGCTGATTTAGAATGACCTCACTGTGATGAGGCACATCGTCGCCCCCTTAGATTGTTGGAGAAGAATCCCGGATGCGCATCCTGATCGCGGAAGATGATGCTCCGTTGGCGATGGTCATCGCCCAGGCGTTTAAGTCTGAAGACCATGTAACCGAGGTTGCCCCTGACGGCGATGATGCGCTGCAGCGCATGCAAAAAGCAGAATTCGATTTACTCATTCTTGACCTGAATCTGCCCGTCATTTCTGGCAGTGAAGTGCTTCGCAAAGTTCGAAGCGGAAACTCGGACATTCCTATCCTGATTCTCACGGCAACCGACGAGGTGGCGGAACGGGTAGCTTGCCTGGACGCCGGCGCCGACGATTACCTGACGAAGCCGTTTTCATTTTCAGAGCTCTCTGCACGAATACGCGCGGTGCTGCGGCGCAAGAACCATCCTGGGCAGGCATATCTTAAAGTGGCCGATCTGGAATTGGATTACATGCAGAGGACGGTGCAGCGCGGGGGACGTGTAATTGAATTGACGCCCAAGGAATTTGGCCTGCTGGAATATTTTATGCGCAATCCCGGCCAACATATCACCCGCAACATGATCATTGAGCATGTCTGGAAGCTTTCACCCGATACCATGACCAATGTGGTTGATGTTTACGTTAATTACCTGCGCAAAAAGATTGACGAAGGCGAAAAAGTAAAATTGATCCGTACGGTTCGGGGCGTAGGCTATGAATTTGGGGTTAGTGAAGCCCCTGACGGGACAGATGAATAAGAGAAGGTTTTGTAAATATCGCTTGGCCGGCGGTTGATCCCGGATCTTAATTGGGATATGTTTTCTCGGAGTTCAAGATGCCGTCAGAACGAAACGCTCTCACGTTCTCGCTCTAACATTTTTTGGCTGATTATTTTTTTTCCGGAACGAGACGGCTCCGCAGTTCTTCAAGGGCCTGTTTAGCATCTTCAGAGTTTGGATTTACGCGGAGAGCCTGTTCAAACGCCCCGATCGCTTTTTCAGGTTCATTGCTGTTTAAATAGGCTTCGCCCAAAAATACGAGGCCGTCATCGTCCTGAGGCTTTGCGACTGTGTACTGTTCCAGCAAATGTACAGCTTTGGGGTAATTTCTCTGATGCCAGGCAATTGCGGCCGCGGTTTTCTTGGCTGCCGGTCCTTCCTGCTGTACCAGTTCAGTTGCTCCGGCTGCCACGACCATGGAAGTGATGACCAGAGTTCCCACTTGCAATAATTTGTTGTGGCGGGCAAATGCGCCTAGGGGCAATCCGACGAGCAAACCGCTTATAAAGCCGCCGAGGTGGCACATGTTGTCAACGCGGCCGAAGATACTGCTGCCGAAACCCGAGAAACCCAGGATGAAATTCAATATGGCAAAACTGACTGCGCTGCTGAAGATAGCCCGCTTTTCCCCAGCGGAAATATTCAGGTCGCCAAATTTCACTCCCGCCATGACCGCGCCCACAAGTCCAAAGACCGCACCTGAGGCGCCAAGCTCTCCATGGTTTGGGTCGGAAGCAATGCTCAACAGCGCCCCACCGACACCGGTAAGCATGTAGATAGCGAAGGTCTGCCATTTTCCAAATAGCCGCTCAGAAAGCCGGCCCAGGCTCCAGAGGCACCACATGTTGACGGCAATATGAAGGATGCCGCCATGCAAAAAACCTGCCGTAAAGAGCCGCCAGTATTCCCCGCTCAAGGTAAGAGGGCCGATGTTGGTTCCCCAAAAGGTGAGGGCCTGGCCGGAAACAAGCTGACCTACATAAGCGATTATGTTGATGGCCATAAGCGCGGTGGTAACCGGATAGGTCCCCAG
>JBAVUZ010000152.1:0-3069 GCA_049697035.1 Candidatus Angelobacter sp.
GGCAGATCGAATATGTATCCGATAGCCTCAAAAATCGTGCTCCGCTGACGATATGCGCTGCCTCCAGCAGGTCCTCTTCTGTCCGCGCTTCAATGTTTATCGCCAGACCGGCGTCGGAGAACAGACACCATTGAATCTTGATCGCCGTCTCCAAGAGATTTACAAATCCACAGTAACCGAATCTGAACAGGACCGCATTCTTACCAGCCCCCTACAACTGTGATGGACCTCAAGACTTGCCGTTCCCTGGCGACATGCTTTTTAGTAAAATAGGGAGACCAATTTTCCTCGTAGTAACGTCCACGGACAGTTACGTGGCAAACCTGCTGAGAGCTTGGCATTCGTTGGAAGCTTAAAGCAGCCTTCCTTGAATTTCCCAATGCGCCGCCCTACACGGCTGCATCCCGTAGGTTCGGATTTCCGCACAGCGGGTGCAATATGGCGCGCCTAAAAGGAGAATTTTTTATGGCAACTGCACCGAAAATCCCTCTACCTGTACATGCGGTTGAAAATGTACTGGCCTTCGACCAGGAAAAAATCATCAATGCCGCACAGACTGAGATTCTCGGGTCCGTGGACACCAGCCGGTTCGATAAGATCCGCCTCGTGGCCACCAACGAAGCCTCTACCTGCGATGTCCATTTCTGGCTCAAGATCATGGAGCCGGAGGGGGGCAAGGTGGAGGAACGAATTGCCTCCCTGGCTGAGTTCACGCTCAAGCCGCACAACCAATTCACCCAGGTCTATGACGTCCCTGCCACCAAATTGGAGGTATCCGTGGCGGGAGTGGGCAGACACGGCACCAAAGCGGAGGTTGAGGTACTGATCTACGGCCAGTACTGATTCGAGGCGGCAAGACTCTCAAGCGCACCTCAGAGTTGAGGTGCGCTTTTTAAATTAATCCCCTGAGGTAGTCCATGCCGAATCTCCACAAGAGATCGAAACCCGCGACCGCGCCGGATTCGGCAAAGCGCGAGCACTGCGGCCTAAGGACAAAGCGGCCTGACCACTAAGAAAAACCGGGACGGGCCCGCGGGGAAGTTTCTGCGTGACGTCCCCTGATCTACATCCCATGATCTACAGTTGTTTTCCATGTCCTACTTAAAGCAGTTCCAGCGTTCTTAAAGCAGTTCCAGCGTTGCTGTATCCTGCGGCGGGGTGGAGCAGGCATTTATGCCTGCGGTTGGGCCTGATAAACTTTCGGCTTCAGCCGCTGCGGTAAAAGCCGGGTCGGTCAGAAACTACTTAGTTCGCGAATTTCATTCAGGCGGCTACGCGTCGGCAGCTTGATCACCCGCTAATCGATTGAGCCAAAAGCTCTTAAACACAGCATTACTCACACCGCGCTTCAGCAGCTCTCGATTTTTTACAACCGCCTTAGCCCTGTTAGCTTCCAAGCTATTGACGAGATTGTTAGCTACTTTACGAAAACGTTAACCGACGAGAACGGATTGTGAGGGTGACATGCTTTGGACTCTATTTGTAGTTTTGCTTGTTCTCTGGCTGTTGGGAGTAGTCAGCAGCTACACCATGGGTGGGTTTATCCACATACTCCTGGTGCTGGCTGTGATCGCGCTGGTATTCCAGTTAATCACCGGCAGACGCGCCGCGGTCTAGGCCCGTTTTAGGCAAAGCCCGTTCAGGCAAACCGCAGGCACTTGAACCCGAGCGAACTCCTCGGACACATTGCAACCATGGACCGGCAGGCGCACGTTTGCTTTGTTGCCCGTAAGACATCAATAGCAGGAACAAACAACTCAAGGGAAGGGGTTTATTTATGGATAAGGAACGCATTAAAGGGAAAGCAGAAGACGTTGCAGGCCGCGTTGAGCGCCAGGTAGGCGAATGGACCGGCAACGATAAGGCCCAGGCCGAGGGTCTGGCAAAACAGGCTGAAGGCAAGGCCCGCAACGCTGTTGGCAAAACCAAAGACGCGGTGCGTGACGCCGCCGACAAGCTGAAAGAAACCAAGATCGAAAACGAAGAAGATCGGAACATTGAGCGTGATAAAGACGTCGCGTAGCTCCAATAGCTGCTGCAAACATCAGGAGTGTCCTTATGGGCGCTCCTTTTGTTTTGAGTGCAACAGGCTGTTCTCTTCCGGCGTATCACTGAAGTGACTCGCCATACACGGCCTGCTTATGGCATTCTTATGGCATGAAAACTAAAAACATGCGCGAGCTGGAAAAGATGTGGGCCAAAAAGGCCACGGAACAAAGCAATCCGCAAAAGAAGGCAGGCACGCCCGTGCGGCAGACTCCAACCCACACCACGCGCGCCGCCAGAAAATCCTCACGCGGACGCTAAACGCCGTTACAGTTCAATCAACAGGTTTCCTGCCCGGTCTTTTTGATATTTCAGGCCGGGTGGAACTACCGTGGTTGCGCTGTACTCGGTAATGATCGCCGGCCCGCGATAGCGCTTGCCCTGCTGGATTGAAGACCTTGGGATGATCTTGGTCTTATAGCACCGTCCGGCAAAATGGACCATCTGACTGGAAGCTTTAAGCCTGCCCTGTTCTTCACGGATCTTGAGCCGCGAAAGTTTTTCCGGCGAAGCCACGCGCCCACGCATTCTTACGGTCACAATTTCCAGATCGCGCTCGGGGCTGCTGTAACCATAGCGGCGCTTATGCTCAGCATGAAAGCGCTTCAGTACGTCGGCGGTATAAGGCAGGTTCAGCTCATATCCCTGGCCGCGGTAGCGAATGTCACAGCTCGGTTCAAACACCGCTCTTCCCTGCCAGTCTTCTTTCTTCAGCTCGGCGGCGATGTTGCGCTTGAGCTCGGCAAAAATGGGATCGAGCCGCGCGGAGAAAGCTGCGCCGGCCGCTACGCGCAGCAGGATTGTCCGGGAATGGTCTTTCACCACATCGCTAATCAGAATGCCGAGCGCCGAGAGCGCGCCGGGATACGCGGGAACAATCACGCGCGGAATGCGCAGAGCATGCGCCAGCTCACAGGCATGCATCGCGCCCGCACCGCCGAATGCAACCAGCGAAAACTGCCGTGGATCATGACCGCGCTCAATCGAAACCACGCGGATCGCTTTTTCCATGTTGGCATTCAC
>JBAVUZ010000153.1:0-1846 GCA_049697035.1 Candidatus Angelobacter sp.
TTTCCGATTAAGGCGATGTCCGGGGCCCCCTGAAAGCCCGGTCTTGGCTTTCTGGGGTGGGATGTCGCGCGATCACGGCGATTCCGGCGATCTTCTGGTTTACCAGTACGTCACACTCACCTTATCCAAATACACACTGTACGGCGTTCCTGAGCCGTTCGCGTCCGACTGATAAGCAACGTCCAGGCCGCTGCTGGAGTCGGCGGTGTGTTGCATGCTCAGGTTCACCACGCTGCGCTGGCCGTTCACGGTTACGGCGGTAAAGATCACGTTGCCGCCGGTCTGGCGCTGGAACTCAAAGACCAGATGGTTCCAGGTCTTGGCCGCCGGCGTTGGGCATGTAGCGGCGGAAGCCACCCACTTCTTCCCAATGTTGTCCCACATGCGCCAGGCATGGCCGCCAGCAAGGTCACACTGCGTGCCAAAGTTATAGCGCGCGCCTCCGGTGCTCTGGGTCACGTAAAACTCAAGTGCCTGGGCTGCCCCCGGATTGTCCACGTAAAAGTTCAGGTCAAAAAGAAAATGCGTGGCGCTGTTATGCGCGCCCAGGGCCTTGAACCACATGACAGCGCCAAAGCTGCTTGTCCCCGCCAGAAGTGAGAACCGGTCAGACGATCCGCTTAGCGACGGCGAGGCAATCCCCTGCGTCATGGAAAAGACCGCCGCCGGGGCCCCGGCACAGGAGAGCACGCAGGTCTGCCATCCGGTGAGTTTCTGTATGTCGGAAATTACCTGGGCGTTGCTTGGTGTGCCGCCGGTGGGCGTTGGGCTGGGACTGGCGCCAGGACTGGGTGCCGGAGTGGCGCTGCTTGCCACCGGCGTGGACGATGAGGACGCCATACTACCGCCGCATCCGGCAATCGCGATTGAAGCTGCAAGAGTAAAGACGACAAGGCTCGGGCGTAGCAGGTTCTTCAGTTTCTCCATTAGGGGAACTCTCTCCGAGTGTCAGGATTTAGACGGTGGCGTTCTGTGCAGTCTATAGAGATCCAGAGTAGATGCGGGATTTTTTATCGGGCTGCGGCTTTAGGATTAAGCTACTCTGCTTACTCCCAGCCTTTCGTGCGCGCGGACAAGGTCGGAAGCTGTGGGAACGCACCGTATTGTTGTGAATGCGTGGAACACTGCGGGCAAACTCTTCCAAAGCAGCGCAACGTTCACCGTGCATTGATCCGTTGCCGTTTGTATAGAAAATGGCGTCCTTCGATTTGGTTGAATCGTGGGGCGCTATTTTTATGCCAGGAAAAGTTGCCGCACTTTCTCTTTTTCTGCCGTTGATTGACGCCCCTCTTTAGCGGCAATTAGAATTTCCTTTCATCCTCAAAACAGAATGGCGGCCCTGATGAACCCTGGATCCACCCGCAGCTTTCTTTTGCCACTGACATTGCTCGCAGCTCTGCTAATGGCACTGGTGATTGCTTCCGCGCAAGGCCCGGCCAAGTCGGCCGCCACTGCCAATGATGTGCCTGCGGCAAGCCAGATTCAGCCTGAGGAGCTTGTCCAGGCCATCAAGAGTGGGGGCGCTCAGAAACCGTTGGTGCTGTATGTAGGTCCAAAGGCTTTTTACACTCAGGCCCACGTACCCGGCGCGGAGTTTATCGGGCCGGTGGCCCGGCCGGAAGGCATGGAAAAACTGCGTGCTCGCGCCGCTTCGCTCTCCAAAGATGGGCCGGTGGTGATCTATTGCGGCTGCTGCCCCTGGGACCATTGTCCCAACATCCGCCCGGCATTTGCGGAACTCAGGAAAATGGGTTTCACGCGGGTGCGTGTCCTTTATCTGGCAAACAGTTTTGGCGTCAACTGGGCAGAGAAAGGCTTTCCTGTTGCCAAAGGTGAATAGGGGCCC
>JBAVUZ010000154.1:0-10762 GCA_049697035.1 Candidatus Angelobacter sp.
TGAGCGGGTCACCGCTGCGCGTGTAGCGCGACACCGGAATTTTCTCCTGCATTAGCGGCCAAACGCCGGCTGTCTCAAATTCTGAACGCATGCGCGCCACAATCGCCACGCGGGCGCCTGGCTCACGCGTTTGCTGGCGACGGCGCGGGCGCTCCAGATAAAGCCGCGCCAGCTCGTCAGCTTCAGCCACCACTGAGGAAGCCAGGCACGCCTGAAACTCCGAAGGCTGGATGGCGTTGGAGAAGGAATCCTGTATGCGGCGCAGAATGAGGTCGCGGTCGCCATTCATCTCACGCAACTGGTTGCGCAAGTCATTTTCCAGCGCTTGCAGCATTTCCACATCGGCATCAGGATCAAGGCAGAGCACGCGTTGCCAGTCCCGGGTAAAGCGCACCTGCGCGCCACCCGCGGCCGGCAGCAGCACCAGCCCGACGTTGATGAACTCATTCTTCACCGCGTCTGGCGCGTAGCGCAGCACGAAGAACCGGCATTGCATTCTTTCGGTCATCTATATATGTCGCTTCGCTCCCAACCGCTCCGGCATCGTGCCGCAATCCATCGTCTGCTCCGGCTTCACCGCATTGCGCACTACATCAACCTTAATGGCATCTCGCATTTCGGCGCCGGCTGGCCCCACGCGGGAAAGGGTTGCCGTGTTGAATTGCGAAATGCCGTAATCAGCTCGCGCACTTTGCTTCTGCGTTCCATGATCGTTGCCACCAGTCTTTCCATATCACCCCAGTCATTGCCGTTCCATACCGGTGGCACTGTGCCGGCTATTTCGTGAATCACCGCGGGATCAAGATTTTCCACGCGGCCCAGCCACGGTTCGAATGATTCCCAGCCGCGAACGTCCTGATAGACGAAGTTACGCGCGTAAACGCCTCGCAGGGATGAGTCGGGGAAATTCCATTCGCCGGCATTGAAGCAATAGCCCTGGTCGATGAACGTCGCGGTATATTTCCGCTCGTTGGTTTTCTTCCAGAACACGGCCTGGCGTCCATTGGCGTTTCCCAGCCATTTATCTACCACCAGCATACCGGCAAACGCGGCAAGGTTCTTCACTTTGGCAAACATGCTTTCCGGCAGGTAGTCAAAGACCTGGCCTTCAGCGGGATCGCAGACGTAACGCGCGCCGAATTGAAGTCCGGGCTTGCATTGTGACGAAAGCCCAGCCTGATCGACGTGTAGCTCCTGAGTGTTTTTGATCAGCCATTCGCGCACTTCAACGATCTCAGTTACCGGTACCGGCAAGCCTACGCTTTCAGCCAGACGCGTGGCCAGCAGTTCGTTGGCCAGCACGCGCAGATGCTGTGGATTGTTCTGGAATTTCACAACGTAGAAGTGGCCGTCATCGGCGCGCATCAGATGCGCCTGCGCTCCTCCGCGCATCCTTCTCACGTGCTGGACGGCTTCCACCGGCATAGCGGGATTTTAGCATTCAGCAATCTGCTTCAGCCGTGGAGCACTCACAACAAGGCGAGGAAAATCTGAAACACAGAGGAAGGAGTAAACGGAGGAATGTAGGATAAACGCTTCCCACTCTTCAACTTCCTCCGATCCCTCCTTTCCTCCGCGTTTCAAGGGTTTTCATTGGCCGGTGAGACATTTAATTGCCGACTACTTATCTTGGATTCGTATTGGCCGACTCGTAGACTTTCATAAAATTTTCCACGCTCTCAACGTAGCATTCGGCAAAGTCGACTACATAACGCAGGTCCTGGATCAGATTTTTAGCGTCCTGCAGTGACCATCCCAATACGCGCATGATCGCCAGCGTCATCATGGGTGCACGATGCACACCGGCAGCGCAATGGATGTAGATTTTGCTCTTCGGCTGGTCCAGTGCTTCCAGCGCAAAATCCACGCCTGCCTGAAAAAGCGCGGGCGGCTTGGGCATGAAATCATCGTCAGTGGGATTATTGAGCACCTTTACAGGGTAAGGTTCGGCCAAAGGGCGGTCGTCAAACTCAATCTGCATGTTGATAATGTGCGTGACACCGCGCCGCACCAATTCTTCCATGTTCTCGTCATTCCAGATACCGCCTCCAACCGCAATCCGGTCCGTCACCCAGGTCATGTCCATATCAAGATGTTAGCATCGGCGCGGCCTGCTGTTCCGCAGACAGGAAGCTTGCTGATAAGTCCGCGTGGACCCTCCTTTCTAAAAGAAGATCTCTCAAGTCTGGGATGATAGAGGTCTGTCTAAAGCTGGCTTAACAAAACTTTTTGCTATCTTTTTACATAAACCTGCCGTCTTTTTGAGATGATTAAGCGCACCCATCTCTCATAATAGATACAGCCGAGCATATCGGACATAAGCGGAAGCGCCTCCGACGATCCAGATGGATGGCGCTGAGAATTAATCTTGCTAATCCTCACTTATATGGGAGAGTTCTGATTGGTGGCTAAGGCAGGCAATTTTATATTGAAGTGGATTTACTCATTGGCGGTAGCAGCCGCGGCGGTCAGTCTGGCCGTGGGCGTCGCTTTAACCGCCCAGGACCATCCGGCCGGCGAAACTTCGCAGGCCACCGCCGGCAGTGCGGTAAAGAACGTGGGCGTTGTAAAGTCAATCCACGAAAAAACACTGGTGCTCAAAACCGATGCCGGGCCGGAGATTTCTATCTCTGTACCGGATGGCGCACGCATTATTCGCCTTGCGGCCGGGCAGACCGACCTGAAGAGCGCTCCTGCCATTACCTTTGCTGAAATTCAGGTTGGCGACCGCATGCTGTTGCGTGGGCGCGCTGGCGCAAATGGCGACATAGAGGCCACGACGATTGTGGTAATGAAGCAGGCCGACGTAGCCCAGAAACAGCAGCATGATCGCGAAGACTGGCAGAAACGCGGCACGGGTGGAATCGTGAGCGCGATTGATCCCGCAGCCGGCACTTTCACCATTTCCGTTACGCCGACCCTAAGCGTGCTGGTAAAGACGTCAAAAGACACAAACTTCCTGCGCTATTCACCCAACTCAGTGAAATTTGCCGACGCGCAAAAAGGAACGATTGACCAGATCAAGACGGGCGACCAGTTGCGCGCGCGCGGCACTCGCAGTGCTGACGGAAAAGAAATCGCGGCGGAAGAAGTCATTTCCGGAACATTTCGCAACATTGCCGGAACTATCAGCTCCATTGACGCAGCCAATAACAGCATTACGGTGAAAGACATATTGGCGAAAAAATCCGTCGTCATTAAATTCAATTCTGATTCGCAGTTGCGCAAGCTTGCGCCGCAAATGGCCCAGCGGCTGGCATTCTTCCTGAAAGGCGGAGCGCAAGCCGGGCAAAACGGAACCCCTGCAGGCGGCCAAACTCCGGCCAGCGGAACACCCCGGCCTGGAGCCGGACCGGGCGGCGGGCAAGGTGGGCGCGCCGCAGGCGGCCCTGATTTTCAACAGATGCTGAGCAGGATTCCGAGCATTACTCTGGCTGACTTGCAGAAAGAAGATGCGGTGATGGTTGTGGCGACACTGGGAGCCACTGGCAATGAAGTGACGGCGATTACTTTGCTTGGCGGCGTTGAGCCGATTCTTACCGCATCGCCCAACGGCACGAGCGCGGCGGCGCTTTTTTCTGGATGGAACATGGCAGCGCCCGGCGGCGAAGGCGGCGGCCCGCAGTGATCCGGCACGCGCTAAGCAACGCAACGATGACCATTGAGGAGAGATTGATGAAATTCTGGCCTTCGGGGAGCCGCGCATGGATCTCCGCTTTTCTTTTCTTCCTTACGCTGGCTTGTTCCGCTGCGCTCGCGGCGCAGACACAGGCCGGCAGGCTGCGCGGACAGATCGTTGACGCCACCGGCGCGGTCATTCCCGGGGCCAGCATCACACTCAAGAATTCCAGCGGGCTTGCGATAACCGCCACGTCAGATGGCGCAGGCGCGTATGACATCAAGAACCTGGCGCCCGGCAAGTACACTGTCGCAGTCACGGCGAAGGGGTTTGCTCCCACAACCAGGGACGTGGAGATCGCTGCGGGCCAGTTGACGGACGTTGATATACCTTTGGCAATCGTGGTGAAGGAAGAAGATATCGAGGTGCAAAGCGATTCCGCCAGGGTGAGCACCAGCCCAGATAATAATGGCAGCAGCGTTGTGCTCACGGGCAAGGACCTTGACGCACTTTCCGACGATCCTGATGAGTTGCAGTCAGAACTTCAGGCGCTCGCCGGCCCTTCCGCCGGGCCCAATGGCGGGCAGATTTATATTGACGGTTTTACCGGAGGCCAGCTTCCGCCGAAGTCTTCCATCCGTGAAATCCGCATCAACCAGAATCCATTTTCCGCGCAGTATGACCGAATGGGTTTTGGCCGGATTGAAATTCTCACTAAACCCGGCACGGACAAATTGCATGGCCAGGTCTTTTTCAATGACAACCATTCGTTCATGGATGCGTTGAATCCATTCGCTTCCACCGAACCAGATTTCAGCACGCAGATGTTTAGCGGAAACGTTGGCGGGCCGCTGGGAAAGAAGCTCTCCTACCAGATCAATGCGGAGCGCCGTGACATTAATGAAGCTGCGGTCATATTTCCCGCAGCCTTTGAGGAGGCCAACCAGCCGGTGATCGGCGTACTCAACCCGCGCGTGCGCACCAATGTGAGCGCGCGATTTGACTATCAGGTCTCCGCGTCCAACACGCTGATGGCCCGGTACCAGTTCACCCACGACACTGAAGAGAATAACGGTATAGCCCAGCTAGCCTTACCGTCACAGGGATACAACCAAACAGGAAACGAGAACGAAATCCAGATCAGTGACACGCAGATACTGAGCCCGCACGCTATCAATGAAACGCGTTTTGAGTGGGAGCGCGGCGCGACAGACCAGAATTCCCTGTTTTTAACTCCCTCCATCAACGTGCTGGGACAATTCACTGAAGGTGGCAACCCGCTCGGCATCAGCTCTGTGATCACCAATCACTACGAGTTGCAAAACTATACGTCGATCAATAAAGGCAATCATTTTTTGCGCCTGGGAGGCAGGCTGCGCGTTACCGGAAACTCCAGTCTTTCCACGCAGAACTTTAATGGAACGTTTACGTTCGGTGCTACAAAAGATCCCATTACGCAACAGACGCTCACTCCATTGGCGAACTTTAACAACGGCCAGCCGACACAATTCACTGTTCTTACCGGCAATCCGCTGATCCAGGACACTTTCGCAGACGCCGGGCTCTACGCCGAAGACGACTGGAAGATTCGTCCTAACATGACTTTCAGCTATGGCCTGCGCTTTGAAACGCAAAACGGCATCAATGACCATGGCGATTGGGCGCCGCGTTTAGGATTTGCCTGGGGTCTGGGCGGCAAGAAAAATGCCGCGCCTAAAACGGTCATCCGCACCGGCTTTGGCATCTTCTATGACCGCTTTACGCAAAACCTGATCATGCAGGCGGAGCGGCTTAACGGAGTGAACCAGCGGCAGGTCACCATCACGATCGATCCGAATGCTTCTGCCGCGGCGAACGCTGCCACCCGGGCGTTACTGGCGTCGCTGTTTGCGGGTTACCCCAATATTCCAGCATTGCCCGGAACGGGGACCACTACATACACAATTGACCCCGCGCTGCGCGCGCCTTATACCGTCCAGTTTGCCGGCTCAGTTGAACGACAGCTTACAAAGACTGCCACGCTCACGGGAACCTATATCCATTCTCATGGCGTCCATCAATTTTTTTCCAGCGTGCTTACACCGACCCCGCTGCCGCAATATCAGTATGAGTCCGGCGGAGTCTTCAACCAGAACCAGTTGATCCTTAGCTTCAACATGCGCGCCGGGACCAGGCTGACCATCTTTAGCTTTTATATGTTCGGCCACGCCAACAGTGACACAGCCGGCGCCGGCAGTTTTCCTTCCGATCCAGCAAGGGGCATCGCCGCCGACTATGGGCGGGCCGCGTTCGATGTCCGCCAGCGGCTTTTCCTGGGTGGCACGGTCGCTTTACCGCACGGATTCCGTATAAGCCCGTTCATGGTGGCGAATGCGGGAGCGCCTTTTAACATCACCACGGGCACTGACCTGAATGGCGATTCGATCTTCAATGATCGGCCGGCCTTTGCCGACGGAGCCACTGGACCAACCATTGTGGATACCGGTTTCGGGTCATTCAATACATCTCCGGCGCCGGGACAAACAACGATTCCATCGAATCTCGGCTCGGGTCCGGCGCAGTTCACCATGAACCTGCGTTTGAGCAAGACGATCGGTCTCGGGCCAAAGCTTGAGGCTTCCAATCCCAACCCGCAGCCGGGACAGGGGGACCATGACCATGGCGGCGAGAGAAGAGGCCCCGGTGGTGGTCCAGGACACATGGGCCGCGGCCCGCGCGGAGGCGGCGGTCCGTTTGGCGGTCCTGAGAGATCGAACCAGCGCTATAGCCTTACCTTTAGCGCTTTTGCGCGCAACGTGTTTAACAACGTCAACCCGGCTCCGCCCATTGGGAATCTCAGCTCCGGACTTTTTGGACAATCAATCGCTCTGGCCGGAGGCGTATTCAATACGCAGTCCGCGAACCGGCGCATCGATATGCAAGTAATGTTTTCGTTCTAGGAGAGAGGACCAATCGCGTCAACGTGCTCGTCGTGTGCAGGAGTGCTGATGGCGCCGATGGGATACCGCGGCAGCACTTCCCGCAAGGCCCACTCGATGCGGTTCACCGAATCATTGATGAGCTGAAGCTGAACATCGTCCAGGCCGCTACGTTTTTGCCCGCCCAGAAATTTGATCACTTGCAGCGCGTTGCGGATATGGTGGTTGAGCTCCGCGATGGTCTTCATCCGTTCAGCCACCAGGTCACGACTGGCCTTTGCTTCCCTGGCCATCTGCCAAAATAAACCACCCGCTAAGAGACCCGTAAGACCATTGCTGAAAATGATCATATCCAGCCGTGGCAAGCCTTCTCTTATCAGCAGACGGTCCAGAATGATACCAATCAAAGAGACAATCACAACGACCAGCAAAGAAAGCAGTCCGCTACGGCGAGACCACAACGATTCAACCGGAAGTTTATCTTCAGTCACAATAGCTTCATTTTAGAACAGGGCTATTCAGGAGGAGGTCGCAGAGGTGCTCTTTACCAAACTTGATTTCAAATCGCCGGAATCGCCGTGATCGTGCGTAATCGCCGAAATCAGAAAATCCCAAAACCTTACCGCTGATAAACGCTGAAACCGCTGCTAAAAATCAAAGCTTTTTTGATCAGTGTAATCAGCGTTTATCAGCGGTGAGATTTGCCTTTTTTCGATTACGGGCGATTTCGGCGATTACGTGCGATCTCCTGCTATTCCACCGTAACAGACTTGGCCAGATTGCGCGGCTGATCCACGTCGCAACCGCGGCGGACGGCTATGTGATACGCCAGCAGTTGCAGCGGCACCACTTCAAGGATCGGCAAGAGCAGTTCCGGAGCATGCGGCACGTATAAAACGTGATCGACCGATTCTTTGATCTCCCCATCGCCCTCAGTGGCCACGGCAATCACAATGCCGGAGCGCGCTTTTACTTCTTTCACGTTCGACATGGTTTTTTCATAGCGCAATACTGAGTTGGGATCGTTGGAATCTTTCGTCGCCACCATCACGACAGGAAGGTTTTCATCGATGAGCGCATTGGGGCCGTGCTTCATTTCGCCCGCAGGATAACCTTCCGCGTGGATATAGGAAATTTCCTTGAGCTTGAGCGCGCCTTCCAGCGCAATAGGATAGTGAATGCCGCGGCCCAGGAAAAGAAAATCCTGCACACGGTAGTACTGCTTGGCCAGCGCTTCACAGTCAGGGTCGCGGGCAAGAAGCGCCTCAAGTTTGGACGGCAGCTTAAGCAATTCATCAATGTAGCGGCGCGCATCTTCCGTTGACGTGGCTCCGCGCAACTCGCCCAGATACAGCGCCAGCAGGAACAGCGCTGTCAGCTGCGCCGTAAAAGCCTTGGTCGAAGCCACGCCGATCTCCGGGCCCGCATGCGTGTAAACCGTGCCCGAGGCTTCGCGGGCAATCATTGCGCCCACCACGTTGCAGATGGCCAGGGTCTTGGAGCCTTTGGCTTTGGCTTCGCGCTGCGCGGCAATCGTGTCCGCGGTCTCACCAGACTGCGTGATCAGCAGCGTGATTTCTTTGCTCGACGTGATGGGATCGCGATAGCGCCACTCGCTGGCATAATCCACTTCCACGGGAATGCGCGCCAGCCGCTCGATCATGAACTTGCCTGCAAGCGCGGCGTGCCAACTGGTGCCGCACGCTGCGATATTGATCTTCTGCACGCTGCGCAGCTCGTCTTCGGTCACATCCATCTCTTCCAGAAAGACGCGCCCTGAATCGAGCGAAACGCGGCCCAGCGTGGTGTCACGCACGGCGCGAGGCTGCTCATAGATTTCCTTGAGCATAAAGTGCTTGAAGCCGCCTTTTTCCGCCATCATGGCGTCCCATGTCACATGCTGGATCTCGCGCTTCACCGGCTTTCCGTCAAAATCCATCAGCTGCACGCCGGAAGTGGTGATCACCGCCAGGTCGCCATCCTGAAGAAAGAAAATGTTGCGCGTGTGGGGCAAAAGGGCGGGGATATCCGACGCCACAAAATATTCGTTGTCGCCTATTCCGATCACCACAGGCGGGCCGTTGCGCGCCGCAACAATCTTGTTGGGCTCGTCTTCAGAAATCACGCCCAAGGCGAATACGCCGGTAAGCTGCTTTACGGTCTTGCGGACGGCTTCTTCCAGGCTGGGGCGATGTCCGTTGCCCTTTGCGTCAAGCGATTTTTCAATCAGGTGCGCAATGACTTCTGTATCGGTCTCAGTGGAAAACTTGTGGCCTTCTTCAATCAGCTTCTTCTTGAGCGAAAGATAATTTTCCACGATGCCGTTATGCACCACCACGATCTTGCCGGTGCAGTCGCGATGCGGATGGGCATTCTCTTCCGTGGGCCGGCCGTGCGTGGCCCAGCGCGTGTGGCCAATGCCCCAGCTACCTTCCAGCGGCTTGAGGCGGATCACTTCTTCCAGGTTGCGCAGCTTGCCTTCAGCTCGCCGCACCTGCAGCGCTCCACCATTGCCATTGCCGCACACGGCAATACCGGCAGAGTCATATCCGCGATATTCGAGGCTCCTGAGGCCCTCAATAATGACGGGAACAACGCGCTTTTTGCCTACGTAACCAACGATTCCACACATAATTTAAAAAGTCCTGTCGACTGATGATGCGTAAAGCAATGCATATCTATGCACGCCAATTGCCAATCTCGACTATTGGACTCAGGGCTTTACGCGGGGGATTCTGATTAATTCTACTCCGGGACGGTCCGAAAGCCGGATTACGTCAGTGCCAGTCAATCAGAGAAGTGAAAACACTTGCGCTTCGCAGGGTAAAACGAAGGGGACGCCTAACGAAGGGGACGCCTTATGAAGGGCTAGAAAGCCGCTTCGGCTTTCTAATCCTCGATCCGGTACGAAAATTCCTCAATCACCGGGTTGGTAAGCACGTCTTTAGCGATGCGCTCGACTTCGGCCTTGGCGGCGTTTTTGTCCAGGCCTCCATCCAGGTTGAGTTCAAAAAACTTGCCCTGGCGGACCGCGCCCACGCCTTTGTATCCCATCTTTTTGAGCGCGCCGTGAATGGTCTTGCCCTGAGGATCAAGGACGGTGGTCTTGAGCATGACTGTAACGTAAGCCTTCATGGATAAGCTATTTTACAAAACTTTGCCGCCGATTGAAGTCTGTAACTTACCGCGGATTCACGCGGATGAGCGCGGATCATAAAAGCAAAAACTTACCACTGATGAACACTAAGAACACTGATCTGAACTGAACCCCTTAGGCGCACTTTTCCCCCGGCTTTTTCCAAGTCAGAGATCGGCGCACCGCGAACGGGGGGCCCTTAGCAGCCGGCAGGAGAAATGATCACGTACGGGCTGGTGGTTCCATAACTAAATGTTTGTCCGCTTTCGCAGTAGATCCTGTAGCCGACCAGCTCGGAGTATGTGTCATCACTGTAATAATCGAACTCGTTGCCCAGCTTGCCGGTTTGCGCCTGTAGGTCCCTGGTTGATATGGGCGAGGCAAAGCTCATGAGGAACATGCCAACCAGAACGGCCAGCCGCAGGAACTTTTTCGAAGTGATTTTCATGGGCAACTCCTTTCGACTTTCAAGCGGAGTGTAGGCCGGAAGTCAATTCAATCCGCCTGAATTTCGCGGTCTGTAACGATTCCGGAAATGGGCCGCGGCGCACTACTGATAAACACTGATCAGAGAAAGCGACAAACCTGCCACGGAGGCTCGAAGATCAGACGGGATCGTGAAAGCAATACTTACGCGCAGATAAAGCAGGAAGGACGGGACATCGGAAGACAAAAACTTACTCGCGGATTTTTCGGACAATCGCGATGGGAAATTCCTTGTCCGGATTTCCCATCATTGATCCGCGACCATCCCCATTTATCTGCGGTAAAGAAATTTGCTACTGAACCCGGAAAGCGGTGACAAACTGCACTCCCGCGCTATCGCTCACGCAGAATATGCTCCATCCCGCCGGTTGAACAGTCCCAACGTCCGCGCTGGCATTGCCCTGCGCGTTGGTGGTGATGTTGGCCAGCTTGGCGCATGCAGTCTGCAGGAACAGGCTGCAGACTGCTGTATTGAAAGTATGGTTGGGAAACGCGCCGGTCAGCGTAATGTGGGCGGTGGTCCCATTCATGACAGCAGAGCCAATGCCGGGGGAGTTCCCCGTGGTTTGATTGATGCCGCCAGTAACCGAGGCGGCGGGCAGC
>JBAVUZ010000155.1:0-3148 GCA_049697035.1 Candidatus Angelobacter sp.
GGACAGCGGCGGGCCGGGCAGCGGACTGTATCGCAGCACTGATGGCGGCACAACGTGGAAACATCTTACCGGCCACGGACTGCCAGATGGAATTCTCGGTCGCATCGGGCTGGCCGTGGCTTACAGCGGCAACCGCGTTTGGGCACTGGTGGAAGCAGATAAAGGCGGCCTGTTCCGCTCCGACGATGGCGGTGACACATGGACGCTGACCAACAGTGACCGCCAATATCGCCAGCGCGCGTTTTATTACACCCACGTTTTTGCCGATCCTCGCAACGCCGACGGCGTCTATGTCCTGAACACTGGGATGTATCGCTCCAACGACGGAGGAAAGACCTTCCGCCCGATTCGCGTGCCCCACGGCGACAATCACGGTCTGTGGATCGATCCCAATGATCCGAACCGCATGATTGAATCTAATGACGGCGGAGCCAATGTGAGCACGAACGGTGGCGCAAGTTGGACCAATCAAGCGAACCAACCGACGGCGCAGTTCTATCACGTTGTAACCGACAATCGTTTCCCTTATTACCTGTATGGATCACAGCAAGATAATTCTTCTGTTGCCATTGCCAGCGCAGCGCCAGGCGGCATTGATCGCACAAGCTGGTACTCCGTGGGCGGAGGCGAGAGCGGCTACATTGCGCCTGATCCACGCGATCCTGAGATTGTGTATGCCGGTTCTTATGGCGGCGAGATCACGCGTTACGACCATCGCACGGAAGAGACAAAGAACGTGACGCCATGGCCCATCAATCCCATTGGCGCAGCGGCAGCCGACCAGAAATATCGCTTCCAATGGACCGAGCCAATTGTATTTTCTCCGCACGATCCCAAGACTCTCTACTTCGCCGCCCAAGTGCTATTCAAATCCACTGACGAAGGCGTGAACTGGCAGATCATCAGTCCGGACCTGACGCGCAACGACAAGAGCAAGCAGGTGGCATCCGGCGGCCCTATCACAAAAGACAATACCGGCGTGGAAGTCTATGACACAATTTTCTCTGTCGTCGAATCGCCACTACAAAAAGACCTGATTTGGGCAGGCTCGGATGATGGCCTGGTGCATGTGACGACCGATGGCGGAAAAAACTGGGCCAACGTCACGCCCAAAGCGATGCCGGAATGGGGCACGGTGAGCATGATTGAAGCGTCCATCTATAACGCCGGCACGGCGTATGTTTCCGTGCAGCGCCACAAGATGGATGATCTTGCTCCTTATATCTTCAAGACCACGGATTTCGGCAAGACGTGGACAAGCATTACCGGCGGTCTTCCCGCGGATGCCTTTGTCCATGCGGTGCGTGAAGACAAGAAACGCAAAGGTCTGCTTTATGCCGGTACGGAACGCGGCATCTTTTTCTCCTGGGATGACGGTGCGCATTGGGAATCGTTCCAGGGCAATCTGCCGTTATCTCCCATTTACGATCTCACAGTGCACGGCAATGATTTGCTGGTCGCAACCCATGGACGCGCGTTTTGGGCGCTGGACGATCTTTCTCCATTACAGCAATACAAGCCTGACATGGCGAATGAAGAAGCCCATCTTTACACACCCAGCGCGGCCAACCACACAGCATTCGGCGGCGGCTTCTTTGGCGGCGGTGGCGACCGTGGACAGAATCCTCCTGCGGGCGCAGTGATTTATTACTCGCTAAAAACGGCGTTAAAAAAACCAGGCGAGAAGAAGCCGGAAGAAAAGAAAGCTGAAGGTAGCGCGGCGGCTGCAACTCCAGCCAAAGAATCGCCGACGGAAGCCAAAGAACCGGGGCAGGAGCATCCGGCAAACGCTCCAGTACCGCCAAAGCCTGAAGCCGCTGCCAGCGAAACACCAGAAACTGCGAAAACTTCCCCGATCAGCCTGGAAATCCTTGACCAGAAGGGCCAGGTCATTCGCAAATATCCTAAGCCCCAGCCTGGGGGCGATGGCGGCGATGACGAAGGGTTTGGACCGCGTCCGGCGGAGCGCGGGCTACCCGCCGAAGCTGGGCTTAACCGCTTTGTTTGGGACATGCGTTATGAAGGCGCGACAAAAGTGCCGCATTCCCCACTATGGGCAGGCGGCACGGACGGCCCCGAGGCTGTGCCGGGCAAGTATCAGGTTCGGCTGACGGTGAACGGCAAGCAATATACGGCGCCGCTGGAAATCGTTCCTGATCCCCGCCTAAAAGTCACGCAGCAGGACCTGGAAAAGCAGTTCGACCTGCTCCTGAAGATCCGTGAGCGCGTTACCCAGGCACATGAAACGGTGAACCAGATTCGCGATATACGGGCCCAGATTACAGAGCTAAACAAGCGCCTGGAAAAACAACCGCAGGCTAAAGCCGTGGCAGACGCCGGAAAACAACTGGACAAGAAAATGACCGAGGTGGAAGAAGTGCTGATTCAGACGAAGGCCAAAAGTGGGCAAGACGTGCTGAACTATCCGATCCGCCTGAACAACTATCTTGTTGCGCTGGGAGGAGTGGTGGAAAGCGCGGACTCGGCTCCGACCCAGGTTTCCTATGAAGTGTTTGACATGCTCAGCAAACAACTGGATGAGCAACTGGCCAAATGGAAGCAGATTCTGGGCACGGACGTACCGGCATTTAACGAAGTCGTAAAAAAACAGGAGGTTCCAGCGATCATCCTGGCCAAACCTCGGGACCGCTAAATCAGTGGCTGAAAAGGGCCAAAGCACCATAAATACAGGTATTTAGGGCGGTTGCGGCCCGTTCCATTTTGGGACATTTTCGGAATTACCAAAGTGTGCGCTACCACACCCAATTTCCATTGACCACGGATGCGGGCAGGGTTAAAGTTTGCGTGTACCAACGAGAGCAAACCAATGTCTAACGCCATGTTCGCGATCTGGATCGGATTATCAGCGGGAATTCTCCTGCTGTTTCTGTATGCAGCGTTTTTGAACCTGCGGCGGAGACAGTCGCCGGGCGCGGAACTGCGCGACTTGATGAACTCGTTCCTTCCGGTAAATGTGGGAGTGCTTTCGGACATCATCGATCCTGCACAGCAGCGCCTTTTGCAGGAGACCTATGGCCAGGAAGAATTATTGAGGATCTACCGGCAACAGGTCAGCCTCACCATGGAATGCTTGCGCCGCATGTCACACAATGCCGCCTTGCTGCAAGAGGTTGGTTATGCGCAAATG
>JBAVUZ010000156.1:0-2838 GCA_049697035.1 Candidatus Angelobacter sp.
AAAGATAACACTGCTAAAAATGGCCTTCTTCTCACCGGCGGAGATGGAAAGATTGCCAAATTTCACTCCGGCCAGAACGGCGCCCACAAGTCCGAAGATGGCGCCGGACGCCCCGAGTTCAGAGCGCTGGTGATCGTAGGCAACGCTCAGGAGCGCGCCACCAACGCCGGTGACCATGTAGATCGCAAATGTCTGCCATTTTCCAAAGAGACGCTCTGATAGCCGGCCCAGGCTCCAGAGACACCACATATTCAATCCGATATGGAAGATGTTTGCGTGCAGAAAACCTGCCGTAAACAACCGCCAATATTCACCGCTGAGAGTAAGCGGACCGGTATTTGCGCCCAAAGACCTGAGATCGAGGCCCGGAACGAAATCTGCAATGTAAGCAATGATGCTGATGGCCATCAGCAGGGTCGTAGCTGGGTAAGTACCCAGACCGCCCATGGCCATGGAGCGGCGCGCGCGGCCTGTGGCCACGCCGGCGCAACGGTCACACAGAACGGGCGCGACTCCTTCTTCATTCACAGCAAGGGCGGTACCGCATTTCAGGCAGCTAGGCATTCTGATAACAGGATAGCAAGGAAGTCAAAATCAAGTATTGGCGCGTGAGAGCCTTTACTTCGACGAAGGCTGGTCTTCGGAATTTGCATCGAGCTCCGCAGCGCGTCTCAATTCGGCAACGGCTGCAGCATTCTTGCCTTGCAGGGCCAGGACCTTTGCCAGCAGTTTGTGCGCATCAGCGTACTTTGGATCGAGTTGAATGGCGCGACGGACCTGGCTTTCCGCGTCAGGGAGCTTGCCGGCGTCCTTGAGCGCGACCGCGTACATGTAAAAACTTGGGGCGTCTGGTTCAGCGCGGGGCATTCCCTTTGCAAATAACTCCAGCGCCCTGTCAGTCTTTTTCTGGTAAGCATAAATCCTGGCAAGGCCCACCTGAGCGTACGGGTAATCCGGTTCAATCTCCAGGCTGCGCTCGAATTCCTTTGCTGCCTCGTTGAAGCGTTCAGCCTGCTGAAACGCGGAACCCAACAGCGCGTGGCCAATAGCGTCGTCAGGACGGGCGGCAACGTACTTTTGAAGATGGGAGATGGCAGCATTGAGATCGTTATGGTCAAGAGCAGAGTCGCCCTGAGCAAATTCCACGGCGTATTGCTTGGCCCTGATCACTGGGACAAAAAGCAATATGACCAGGACAGCGCTGATCGCCAACACGACTCTGCGGTGGGCCGGCCGTTCTTCAGGAGCGGCATTAAAGGTCCGAGCTAGAAAGAAGCCGACAAGCAAACCGGAGACCAGGCCACCGAGATGCGCCATATTATCAATGTGGCCTTGCAGTCCAAAAATAAGATTCAGGAAAGCGAACCGGACAACATAGCCGAGCAGCTTTCGCACGCTTGCGGGTTGAAGTCCAAGCCTGGCAAAGTAAAGCACGCTAATCAACGCGCCGGCGATGCCGAATATTGCGCCGGACGCACCAGCGCTTACACGCATGGGATCCCAGCTCAAACTTAACAGGGCAGCTCCGATTCCTGTCACCAGGTACAGCCCTAATAATGAGACAGAGTCAATCAACTTTTCTGTTAGCTGTCCCAGCGACCACAAGCACCACATGTTGCCAAAAATGTGGATGATGCCGAAATGCAGGAACATTGAACTGATCAGCCGCCAATATTGTCCAGAGAGAGTATAGGGACCGTAGTCTGCGCCCCAGCGCAGGACTTGATCTGTCTGCGGGGTTATCCAGGAGATTCCTGAAGCCACCATAATGACAAAAATGCCAATGTTGATGGCGAGCAGCGCAATTGTTGCTATCGGTGGTCTGGGTCTAACGATCGGTTGGGCCTGCAAACCTGGGTTTTCAAACGACAAGGGCTCGGGTTGAGCAGGGACCTGGGAGCGGCAGGTCTTACAGTAAGGCGAAGGCTCACCAAAAGAAAACGATGGTAATTCCACGCCACACTGGCGACAGTTTGCCAATTTGAAGGTCCCTCAAACTTTCTCCGGCTTATTGTATTTGGAAGCGTCCTGCAAAGCGCCGCTAATCTTGCTAGAATTTTAGCGTGGAACCTTCTTTACTTACCCGCAGCATCCAGAAACGCCCTGATACCTGCAAATTTGAGGGACGAATCCTTTTTTTGACTGAAGATCCAGAGCTGATCCGGCGGCAGTTGGCCGGGGAAGACCTGCCCTGGGACACGAAGAACCCGCAGAATAATCCCAAGCTGCGCGATGATATCTCCACGGACGAGATTACGCCCGCGCATATCTGCTTCTTTTTTGACGAGAAGCTGGGCGAGTGGCCTTATACCGGCCTGAAGTGCGGGAGTGAAGTCCCGATCAAGCGTGGAGACGTGAAGAAGGGCGGCTTTGTGGCCGCCGTGAGCGGAAAGCGCCGGGGCAAGGGATCGAGCCGCGAACAGTCACCCTATGCGGAGCTGTGCGCAGGAATCAAGCTGGTGATCGCGGAAAACATTGAGCGCATTTACAAGCAGAACTGCCAGAACCTGGGCGTGCTTACGTCTACGGATTTCAGTCTGATTGACAAGGTGCGCGCCGGAGAAGTGATTCCGCTGAACAAGTTCACGGAAGGCGAAGACGATATTACGCGCCAGATCATTGAATACGGCGGCTTGTTCCCGTTCAATGTGGCGCGCATGCAAAAGAAAGTTTTTCTGCCGCCGATTACGACGGCAAAGAGGCCGATGACGATTGCCGAGAAGATTTTTGCGCGGCACATGCTGAACGCGGAAAACGAGCAGGGCGTCGGTTATGTGAAGCCGGGCGATTCAGGCTTTGCCCGCACCGATCTTCGTTTCAGCCATGAGTATGTGACGC
>JBAVUZ010000157.1:0-5333 GCA_049697035.1 Candidatus Angelobacter sp.
GATATAGGCTGCAATGGATTCGCCTCCTACCTCCTCCTCGCCTTCAAAAATGCACTTTACATTGATCGGCAGCTTGCCGCCGTGGCCGCGCATCAACGCTTCAAGCGCCTTGATTTCCATCCAGAGCTGGCCTTTATCGTCCACGGCGCCGCGAGCGTAAATATTCTGGTTGCGTTCGGTGGGTTCAAACGGCGGCGTGAGCCACTCATTCAGCGGATCGGGCGGCTGAACGTCATAGTGCGCGTAGCAGAGGACGGTGGGCTTGTCGGCAGCGTGCAGCCAGTCAGCGTAAACGAGCGGATGATTTTTGGTGGGGATGACGTCCACGTTTTCCATGCCGATGCGGCGCAACTCGTCGGCCACGAACATGGCGGCGCGGCGGACATCTTCTTTATGCTCCGGCGCGGTGCTCACGCTGGGAATGCGGAGCAGGTCTTTCAACTCACCTAAAAATTTCTGCTGGTTTTCTCTGGCGTAACTGACTGCGGATGAAGCCATATGCGTCCTCCGGGACAGATGAATGAACCTTTCAGTATATCGCGTGAGGGGCTACTTCTTCGGTTGCTCCACCGCGGCATCCACCCAATATCCCTTGCGCGCGTTTACTTTGTACTCTGGTCTGTTTTTGACTCGCAGCTCCAGCGCATGGGGGCCTGGGTGTAGCGATTCAGGACGGAAGCTCAGGAAATAATAGTTTGGCACATCGTTTGAGATGGTGATCAGGTGCTGGGCGAGCGTTTTTGCGTCTTTGAAGGCAAAGTACTCGCCACCGGTAAGTTGCGCCACGGACTCAGGCACATTGCGCTTGAGGCCATCTTTGGCGGCGAGGAAGGCTATCCGAGCCAGCCGCAATGGCGGGAGCAGATCACCGGCGCAATCGAGTGCCTGCGCGGCGCGCTTGCCGTGCGCATCCGGGTTAGCATTTGGATCTTTGCTCATGCAGCCACCCCGCTTGTATGGTTCGTTCGAATAGGGAGTTCCTCCCGGCGCCGGCAGCTTTGATTTTTCGTGCTTCATGGCGGCTCCGGTGGTGGAAAAGCCAAAACTGTAGATTGCTGTGTTCGTCTCCTCGACTGCGCGAATGGCATCCTCCAGGTTTGCCTGGCTGCCGCTGTCCTCGGTTTCGCTAAAGAGCAGGACGGCGCGGCGGTAGGCCGGCGGTTGATTGCGCAGCAACTGAATGCCGAAGTTAAGCGCGTCAAGAATGGCGGCGCCCGTGTCACCATCAGGAAGGCCGGCAATCGTCTCGGCAGCCGCGTCAGTGTCTGGGGTGAAATCCTGTTCAATACGAGGCTTGCTGTCAAAAGCGATCACAGCAACGCGATGGGCCACGCCGCCAATCACCGCGTCCAGTATCGCCCCCAGATTGCGATAGTCACGCAGGTGTGCCGCACCCTGACCTCCGGTCTGTACGATAACGGCCAGCGCGAGGGGCTGCCCCAGCGCACCTTCTTCAATCCGTACAGGCTGAGGAATGCCGTTATCTGTCAGGATGAAGTCTTCAGCCGTGAGAGAAAAGACAAGCTTTGCGGCCTTGCTTTTCACCAACACCGGCACCAGCACTAAATTCGAGCGCGAGGATAAAGTGGGAACTTGCGAGTTGGTGGACGGCTGTCCATTGCTCTGCGCGTTGGCAGCATTGAGCGAAAACCACAGGAATAGCACAACGGCAAAAGTGGATTTCAATCGGTTCATCTGGAAGCCCACTTCAAAGGTACGCTTCGGAACTCAAAAATTGCAGCTTATGAGCAGGGAATTAATTTGAGGCTGTTGTTATTCCGGAGCGGCTGCGCCGCCATTTTCGGATCGTCACGTCTATTCGAGGTCGGCCATGCGGCGGGCGCGGGCCCATTCAGAAGAGAGGCCTAGTTCGGCGACCCATTTTTCGATGTAGGGGAGGTCAAGTTCGTCAGCACGGACCTTGAGTATTCCTGCTGCATCCTCGATTTGTCGCGATGAGTTACCGAGTTTTTCCCACTCGAGTTTCTCAATGACAACATCCTCTGGCGTTGCAAGGTACAGCGGGAATTCCCACACGGATGCTTTTCTTCGTCGACTGAACTCTTCATGGCTGAACGCTCGGCTTTTGAGAAAAATGAAATCGATCTTGAGTCCGGTAACATGATCCACCACATTGAAGATCGATCGTTGCCGGCAAGCGTCCAAAACATGGCCAGGATCTGAATAGAAATCCAGCTGCGGTAGGTGATCTAAGAGCCGTCCGACGCCTGCTTCTTCAGCAGCGATGATGAAATCAATATCGCCGCTGCCCCGGTGCATACCATAGATGCTACTGGCGAACGATCCTGTAAGCATGTATGGAATGCCGGCTCATTCCAGCAGGCTTGAGATTCGGCGAAACAAATCTCTAGGCGTCATCAAATCCAATCCGGCAGAGGCTGCGGAAAAAATGCAAGGCGGTGGACTTCGCGGTCGATTTCCCGGTCAGACCAATCGGGATGTTGATTGCGTACGCCTGCTTTCATAAGCGCCCGTGAAAGAAGGCTTATTTCCAAGGCCGCTTCCAGGTGCTGTTCAATGGTCATGGCGCGGAAGATCCGAATTTGCATGGCCTCAATTTCAGGAGTGGTGTCTAGAGGAGGCGGCATGGGGGCATCGTAGCACGGACTCAGCCGTCCCGCTGAAGCGGGACTCTATCTTGCATCTGTAACCTTCCCGGCACTTGCCTTCGGCGCGTCCGCGCCTCAAGGCCGTGCCGGGCTATTTTCATCCGCCCCTTCCGGGGCTGGTGCCTTGATGGGGTCGAGAACTTCCCAACCCACTACGAAGAGTTTTTGGTGAACTGGGTGGCGCAAGCCTGAGCGTTCAACCTGCACTCTTTTCCCGAGTGCTATTTTTGCGATCATTGTTCCGATGATTTCGAAAGAATCGAGAAGCGGGAGAAGGCTAATCCTGGCTGGAGTGTGTTCATAACCAATAACAATAGCTGCTTTTCGCTCGCAACCTTCCAACCGCGAGAGTTTCAGGCAATCGCCGATTAGACTGACGTTTCCTTCATACGGGTGAAGTAAATTTACAGACCAATTCTCAGCTTCTTTCCCGTTATCTCCAAAAGGACGAACAATCTTGAACTCAAGTGCCCATTGGCCAGAAATGAGCAGATCGGGAGTTCTCTTTGTTTGGACCGTTCCATACGGCTTCAACTGTTTGAAACATTCAGCTACAAACCGTACCAGTTGTGGCTCACCATAGGGGCCTACGCCAGGCTGAAAGTTCTTGCAGGGTTTGCCGCTCCCGTCAAGCACCACTAGAGCGGTCGCGATATCATCAAGAACCTGTCGAAGCTCTAACACATTCGGAGTATAAGGCCTTTCTCAAGGAAATCATGCATGGCATCTATAATGTTTACGTGAGCTCTGACTTTACTCTTCGCAAAATGGCCGAGGCCGACTTCCCCACACGCTGGGGACACTTCCGCATTATGGGCTTTGAAGGCCATTTCGATCCCGGCTCCGCCGCCGACCGCCGCAAGGAAGAAGCCGTGGCCCTGGTATTGGGCGATATCCACGCCGCGCCGCCGCTGGTACGAATCCATTCGCAGTGCCTGACCGGCGACGTGTTTGGTTCATTGCGCTGTGATTGCCGCCAGCAACTGGAAATGGCGCTGTCGCTGATCGCTCAGGCCGGCGCCGGAGTATTGCTGTATGAAATGCAGGAAGGCCGCGGCATCGGGCTCATGGCCAAGCTGCAGGCTTACGGCTTGCAAGATCAGGGCCTCGACACGGTACAGGCGAATGAAGAGTTGGGTTTCAAGGCCGATCATCGCGAGTTTCAGCTGCCAGCGGAAGTACTGAAAGAGCTTGGATTGAAGCATGTCAGGTTGCTTTCCAACAATCCGCAGAAGGTTGCCGCGCTGGAAGCCGCCGGAATCAAAGTGGTGGAACGCGTGCCGTGCGAAGTGGAAGCGCACGCTGCTTCAGAGCGCTACCTGAATACTAAGAAGGAAAAGCTGGGGCATCTGTTTACGGAAAGATAGACCTAAAAACTCTTCCAACATAAGAAAAGAACCAAAATCTTACCGCGGATGAACACGGATCAACGCGGATCAGGATTGGAGCCGAGTTTCGAGGAAATTGACCGGTTCTTGATCCGCGATCATCAGCGCAAATCCGCGGTAAAGCTGTTCTGGTTTCCTCGCTCGCTCCTCGGTTACTCTTTCTCCTCCGTCTTTCAAGGATTTTCCAAAAGTCTGTTTAGCTCTTTCCGCTTCGCCGAAGGCAAGTCCATCAGCGCCGACTTTACCAGCGCTCGATAAACTTCGCTGGCTCCTGGAACACGCTTGAGTTCCTTTAAATGACGAAGCACGGTGTTGAGGTCGCCACGCTTGATTGGGCCGCTGAAGGCCGCAGCAGCTCCGCGCTCGGTGTAGTTCTTGATGGTCTGGCGCAATATCGGGGCCATGATGCGGCGGGTCTGGCTGGCGGTGAGTCCTGCACCGCGACCGACGCGCTCCGCCGTTACCAGCGCGGCCACAATCAGCGGCGAAGAAAACGATCCCAACGCGTGATAGAGCGGCTTGGCCGCCTTCTTGATGGCAAAACTTTCCGCGCCCAGATCGCGAACGATCCTGCGCGCCACCGCGGCAGCGCTAGCATCACCTTCCACGGCAAACGGCACTTCGTCCATTTGTGGCGTCGCGCCGGGAACAAACGTCATCATGGGATGCAGAGAAGCCGTGCTAGCGCCTTTGCGTTTCAACGGCGAAAGCACATCACTGCTGAGCGCGCCGCTGGAATGAAATACGATCTTGTTTGACCATCCGGGTTTGCGCGCCAGTAGTTTTGCAGTTTCAGCCAGCGCGTCGTCCGTATGGCAGATCCACAGGATGTCTGAACTTGGCCCAGCGTCGTTCAGGGATTGCGTGCGTGCCTCCAAAAGTCGGGCAAGCATTGCAGCGCGCCGCCGAGATGAAGCGGTCTCGCGCGCAGCGACGAAATCAATCTGGTGTCCCGCCGCTTTGAGTGCGGGCCCCAACGCCTGGGCAAGATTGCCCGCGCCGATTAAGGTGATGGTCGGTTTGGCCAAACGCCTGTTTGCCATTGAACGCGAGAATACCAAGATTGCCAGCAATGCCAAAATTGCCAAAGATTGCCAAAATTGAAAACCCTGTGTTCATCCAAGATTTTGGTTTTCGTGCGACCGCACTTTATATTGGAATCCATGCCTGCACAGCGCAAGAAGTCCACCCCATTGGTTCGCGTAGTTTCTTCCAAGACCGCTTTCCGCGGACCTGTTTTCAGCGTGATGACCGACGAAGTGGAAGAGCCAGGCAATGTGTGTGTACGACGTGATGTGATCCGGCATTCGGGTTC
>JBAVUZ010000158.1:0-4393 GCA_049697035.1 Candidatus Angelobacter sp.
CGAGAATAAATACGTTCTCGGTGGCAGTACGGTTCAGACCCAGGCCTCCGGCTTTCAAGCTGATCAGGAAAAGACGGCAGTTCTTATCATTTTGAAAGCGCTCGACGCGCGCTTTACGGTCGCGGGTACGGCCGTCAAGATACTCGTAAGTAATACCGTCGTCATCCAGATGTTGACGAACAATGCTAAGCAGACTTGTAAATTGCGAGAAGACCAGTGCCTTATGTCCCTCTTCAACGATTTCATGCAGCCGCTCCAGCAATACTTCTGTTTTCGCGCTAGGCGTCGTGCGGTATTTTTTATCGAGCAAGCCGGGATGACAGGCGGCCTGCCGCAAACGGAGCAAGGCTTCGAGCACCTGGATCTTGGATTTGGCCAATCCAGCCGTGTCAATGCGCTTGAGCAAGGCGTTTCGATAGTGCTCTCGCAGTTCGTTGTAGAGCTTGCGCTGCTCGGATTCCATCTCGCAATAGATTGTTTGCTCACTTTTGGCAGGCAGTTCGCGCGCGACCTGTTCCTTCGTGCGGCGCAGGATTAACGGCTTAAGGGCATGAGCAAGCAGCCGGCGGGTTTCCCCATTTGGATTTCGCGCCGCTTCACCAGCCAATTTGAACACGCTGGCTGAGCCCAGCATGCCCGGATTCAGGAACTCAAAGAGTGTCCAAAGCTCGCCAAGATGGTTCTCTACAGGCGTGCCGCTCAGCGCCAGACGGTGTTTTCCATGCAGAAGACGCACGGCCTTTGATGATTCGGTAGACGCGTTCTTGACGGCTTGAGCCTCATCCAGTATGACGTAATCGAATTCAATGTCCTTGAGCCGCAGAATGTCGCGCCGCACTGTGCCATAGGTGGTAAGGACCAGGTGATAGCCGCTGAAATCGCTGCTTTTGCGCTCCAGGCCGGTGTAGTCGAGCACCCGCAGTTGCGGAGTAAAGCGCGCCGCTTCTTCCTTCCAGTTGAAAACCAACGATCTGGGAACTACAGCCAGTGACGGCCCCACGATCCTGCCGGCGTCGCGCAATTCGCGGCGCGTCTCAAGCAGCGCCAGCACCTGCGCGGTCTTGCCGACTCCCATGTCGTCAGCCAGGCACCCTCCGAAAGAATAACGCTGAAGGAACAGCATCCAACCCAGGCCCTCACGCTGATAATCGCGCAGATGGCCGTTGAAACCTGCGGGCTGGGCGGCCGCTTGTATTCCCTCAAACCGGCATAGTTCTTTGCGAACGCGGGTGAATGTCTCGTCGCAACGGGCCTCAGGCTGTGCTGCAAGCAACGCGTCGAGCAGTCCCGCCTGGCTCTGGCGAAAAACAACATGCGTTCCATCAGCGGTACCCATGCCCGCCAGCGGCGCGATGCGTCGCAACCACTCTTCCGGCAGCAGACCATAGCTGCCATCGCCGAGCCGGACCATATTTTCGCCGCTGCGCAACGCTTGCAGCAAGGCGGGAAGGTGTGCTTTTACCTCGCCATATTGCACTTCGCCGCGGAGTTCGAACCAGTCCACGCCGCTTGAGACTTCCATGCGATATTCGCCGGGGCGGCGAAAATACTTACCTTCTGCCTCCACGTGCCAACCCGACTCGACCAGCGTCCGGATGATACGGGGCATCTTGCCTGGCGCTATTTCCCACGACGGCTCTGGATTGAGATAGCTGGACCATGAGTACTTTATGTACTTCACGCCTGTTTCGCGAAGCATTTCCAGGGCAGCCTTTTCTGCTGCAAAGTCGCGACGCAGGAAACGCCTGCTGTCAGCTTCGTAGCGGCCTGCAGAGCGGTCCTGCTCCGCTACTGCCCACTCTTCATATTGAAAGAAAACTTCTGCCCGCAAACGTGCTGATTCAAGCATTGCCGAGGTCCCAGCGCGTATTTTTAAACGCGGCCGTGGCTGAAGCGTGATCTCTTCATAATGCAGCTCTTCAGGTATTTCTAACGGCGGCAAGTCAGGCAGGCATAACAGCGCCGTCATCAACTCATCCCGCTCATTTTCCGGTGCTTCGATCAGACCCTCTTTGCGGAGAGATGAGATCCAGGCAAAAGGAGCATCTTCCAAGGGCGCCACATGGCTATTGGTAAAGACCAGACCCGGAACCAGGAGAACAGGTGCAGAAAGCGGCATGAGATCTTCTCCGCGGCGCAGAAAGCCGGTTACGCGCCATTTCCCCTGATCGGCCGCTGCAACCTTCAAGCTGAAGCGCCATGCGCTGCTGTCATCCCACGAGAGCTCCGAAATGGATTTTCCTTCTTGACCGGGGGCCGTGTCCCCTTTCAAGAAACAGCGTCCTGTGCGAACAATCTCAGGGATGAGTCTGCCAGCCACAGAGTCTCTGAGCACGCGCTGCCCCGGAACCTGGTCATAGCTACTGACATAGTGATAGCTCTCTTTTCCGCCCTCCAAAGCTGCTAATATTTCGCGATCTTCGGCCAGAGGCAGCAGTGAAAGCTGGTTATGCCTCATGTTGATTAAGACAGGCCGTGACCACGTGCCATCCTTTTTCTTGTCGCGAGTCATGAGGTCAAGGAGCAGCGCTCCCTGTCGAACGCTGCCGGCAACGTCCACCACATAGATGATCTGCCGCTTGGCTGGCCACTCCTCGGTCCTGCGGGTACTCGCAATATGTTGGTTGGCAATCTCACTCAGTTTTTGGCGCCATGCGGGCGGCTTCGGGGCGGGCGGTTTAGTAATTCGAGGTGGCAACCTCCGGCTATCCGAAAACGATTTCGATGAACGGGGAAGCTCCGCGTAATGGTCATCGCTATAATCGTCGAAGAAGACCACTCCGTCGTCCGAGGCCGCCGCGGAAAGATAACCTTTGGCCTCGGCGGCCAGAATCGTTGCCCATAAATGTTTGCACGACCCTGTATCTTCAAAATATGGACAATCGCACCAGCCATTGAGGGCGCCCTCTTCCCAGGCAAGCCCTACCTCGTATAGGTACGAACCTTGGACATTGGCCGTCACCTCCACCTCGGAGCCGTCCGTAATCGTGACAAGATGGTCCCGATAAACCTGTTCACCGCGTTCACGAATTTTTTTGCTGAAATATGAAACCAGCCTGGCTGATAACTTCACGCTCACTCCACCACATATTGCAAATCTAAATCGTTCATTTTATCGAGGGAGAGGTCCGCAGCGAAATTCACAAAACCGAGCCCCACAACACCGAGGCTGGCAAGATGGACAGGGGGAATGCAACGGAGCGGTTGGCCGGAGCGACAGAATTCTGGTGCGCCCGGAGAGATTCGAACTCCCGGCCTGTTGCTTCGGAGGCAACCGCTCTATCCAGCTGAGCTACGGGCGCACAAGGATAAGACTCACATAGGGTATCATTTCCGCCTGCCAACGCGAAGCGCAGCCACGCCGGGGTAGCACTTGAGTTTGCCGAAATCTCCCCTGTCCCTGGTCTCCTAACCCCGCCGGAGCCAACGCATAATTTCGCGCTCTTTGCTTTTACGCTTGCCTCTTTGGTGGCGGAGTTCTAGACTCGCCTGTTTGTTATGAGCCAATCTTTTTTCGATTCAAGCCTATCGATTCAAACCATGCTGCCAATTCAAACCATTGCTGCCAAGCTGAATTTGCCCGAAGATTATTTTGAACCCATTGGACGCCACGGCGCCAAGCTGAAGCTGGATATCCTTTCTGATCCGGCCTTTCCGCGCCGGGGCAAGCTCATCCTGGTAACGGCCACGACGCCCACGGCGTCCGGTGAAGGGAAGACCGTTACCTCCATCGGGCTCACGCAAGGGCTGGAGCGCATTGGCCGCCGGACAATCATCACGTCGCGCGAGCCGTCTCTGGGGCCGGTGTTTGGCATGAAAGGCGGCGCCGCGGGTGGAGGGAAGTCGCAGATTGAGCCCAGCCAGAAGATCAATCTTCATTTTCATGGCGACTTCCATGCCATCACCACGGCGCACAACCTGCTGGCCGCGCTGATCGATGCCCACGTCTTTCACGGAAATGATCTTGATCTGGACATCAACCAGATCACATGGCCGCGCACGATGGACATGAATGATCGCGCGCTGCGGCGCATTACCATTGATATCGGTGAGAAGAAAGGCGCGCTCACACGCAATAGCGGTTTTGTGATCACCGCCGCTTCAGAAGTTATGGCGATCATGGCGCTGGCCAGCGGTTTTGAGGACCTGCGCCGCCGACTGGATTCGATTGTCGTGGGGGTAACGCGCGTTGGCAAGCCGGTGCGCGCAGCCGATCTGGGAGCTACGGGCGCGATGATGGCATTGCTGAACGAAGCGATCATGCCTAACCTGGTGCAGACCACGGAAGGCACTCCGGCCATGGTGCATACCGGGCCATTTGGCAACATCGCGCACGGCACCAGCAGCGTGATCTCACACAATATGGGAATCCGTCTGGCAGATTACGTGGTGA
>JBAVUZ010000159.1:0-4843 GCA_049697035.1 Candidatus Angelobacter sp.
GCTTGACTGTGGCGGAATACTTCCGCGATGAAGAAGGCGCTGACACGCTGCTCTTTATTGACAACATTTTCCGTTTCACCCAGGCCGGATCAGAAGTGTCCGCACTGCTGGGCCGCATGCCGTCCGCTGTAGGTTACCAGCCGAACCTGGCTACGGAGATGGGCGAGCTACAGGAGCGCATCACCTCAACCAAGCGCGGATCGATCACCTCTGTGCAGGCAATTTACGTGCCCGCCGACGATCTTACCGATCCCGCGCCGGCCACGACCTTTGCCCACCTGGACGCAACCACGGTGCTTTCGCGTCCATTGACGGCAATCGGAATTTATCCGGCGGTTGATCCGCTGGCTTCGACCTCACGCATCCTCGATCCACACGTTGTGGGCCAGGAACATTATGACGTGGCGCAGGGCGTGAAGAGAATCCTGCAGCGTTATACAGATTTGCAGGACATCATCGCCATTCTGGGAATTGAAGAGCTGAGCGAAGAAGATAAGCTCACGGTTTCACGGGCCCGCAAGGTGCAGAAATTCCTCTCGCAGCCGTTCTTTGTGGCGCAACAATTTACCGGCATGGCCGGCCGTTATGTAAAGATCGCGGACACGGTGCGCAGCTTCAAGGAAATCATTGAGGGCAAGCACGATGATGTTCCGGAGCAAGCCTTCTACATGAAGGGCGCGATTGAAGAAGTGCTGGAAGCGGCGGAGAAGATGAAAGCTGGAGCGGCAGCGTAAGCAATGGCAGAGACCCTTCAACTCGAAATCGTGACGCCGGAGCGGCTGGTGGTGAGCGAACCCGCCGAGTACATTGAGATCCCAGGCGCGACCGGGTATCTCGGCATCCTGCCCGGGCACGCTCCACTTATCGGTGAAGTGGCCCCTGGCGAACTTATCTACCGGGTGGGCACCCAGACAAAGCGGCTGGCGGTGGCATGGGGATTTGTAGAAGTCCTGCAAACCAAAGTCACGATATTGGCAGAGGCGGCGGAGAAAGCAGAAGAAATAGATACTGCGCGGGCCGAAGCGGCCAGGAAAAAAGCCGAAGCCGAGTTGCAGAAGTCAGGCCTTGAGGTCAATGAGGAAGCGCAGGAAGCGTTGCAGCGCGCCCAAGCAAGGCTGGATGTGGCGGGCAAAGGCAAGAGCTAGCTAAACGCTAAAGCAGTTTCTTCGGCAGCAAATAAGTAAATCCCATAAAGAATTCCCACCGTGTGCTGGTTGAGGTAAGACCGCGGTTGAAACCGGCATCAAAAACCAGGTTTGGTCGCGGCGTGTACGTTGGCGCAAAAAGAAATCCTGCAGCATGCCCGTTCTGAAATGGCTGCGTAAAGTGCCAGAGTTCGCCGCCTACCCCAAGCTTATGCGGCAACCCATGAGAAATTGAAAGCGTCTGGCCGAACTGGGCGCGATGGCGCGCGTCCTGGATCTGCTCATTGAAGATCGCATTGGTGTCAATGTGAAATTCCGCCACGTCAGTTGAAAGCAACAGCAGCGCGGATTGGCGGTTGGAACCAATGTCGAGATCCGGAGCGGTGCCGCCAAAGACGCGCCGGAAATAACTTACAGAAACGGTTGGCCGTTTCTTTGTGCCGGGCAGAAGCACTGCCTGAAGTCCTGCGGAGAGATCGCCGGGATCATTCGATCCAAGAGGGCCAAGGTCTGAGTGAGCGAAGGGCTGGCTTTGCAGAAGCAGTTCCACGCGCTGGTTCACTGAGAATTTCACCACCTCATTGAAGCTGAACTGGTTGGGCAGATCAGGAGAATGTTCCGCGCCCAGCACGCCGGTTTCAAATTGTAGATAGCCGACTGGGGTGAGCGTGGCCGGAGTGGAAACCGTGGGCCGTCCGGGATTGGCTTCCTGCGCCCATGCAGAAACCGCCAGATAGAAAAATAGTATGACGGCAATCGTGTTCCGCAAGTAGTATCCCCTGCTGCCTCAAGAAATTACGCTCGCAATAATTTAGCTGAATAACTGGGTGGCGAGGAATTTATTCCACTCTATTTGCTGTTGCGGCAGAGGAATTTCAGGCGGATTCGGTCGGAACCTGAAATTCGTTGGTTCAAGCGGCAGGACGTTTGGCTTCACTCGATCGATCTAAGACTATTTTTTTCAGTGCCAGCGCGTTCTGCGCGGCGTAACCCGCCTCGTCGTTATCAAAGTAAACATAGATGGCCTTCAGCTTCGCCGACCACTGCTCTATGCGCCGCGCCCATGCGCGCAGCTGCGCGTGGCTGTAGCTGCCCTGATATTTTCTCGCGTCGGGGCCGTGAAGGCGTACATAAGCGAAATCGGCGGTGATATCCAAAGGCGAGTGATAACCGGCAAGTTCATAAATGCAGAAAGCAGCGTTGTAGCGCTCCAGCACGCGATTGACTTCCGGAGTGATCCAGCTCAGCTCGCGAAATTCAAATGCATAGCGATGCTCACGCGGCAGAATTTGCAGCAGGCCTTCCAGGCGCCCAAGATTCAACTTCCACTTGGGCGGCAATTGAAAGAGGACAGGTCCCAGTTTTTTGCCGAGGTGCTCAGCGCGGGGAAGAATGTTGTCCAAGGCATTCTCAGGGTCTTTTAGTTTTTTATTGTGCGTGATGAAGCGGCTGGCTTTTACGGCAAAGACGAAATCTTTCGGCGTTGCGTCTCGCCACGCCTGAAAAGCTTCAATCGTCGGCAGGCGATAGAAGCTGTTGTTCAGTTCCAGCGTGTCAAAGTGGCGGGCATAGTAGTCGAGCATCTTTGATGCCGGCGTTTTTGACGGATAAAACGTGCCCACCCAGTGCTTATAGTGATAACCGGAAGTGCCAATGCGAATGTCAGCTTTCATATCTCGAGCGCAACGAGAGATCGCTATTCCCTTATTTCCGCGTCGTTTAGTTAGATGCTGGATTGCAACCGCTGTTCATGGCAAGCGGTTGCATGATCAGGCCATAGGGTTCCCTCCACATTCGCTTCGCTCAGTGTCGGGAGTAACCAAAACTTAATTAAAATCGGCACTGCCCACTCTCAGCACTGTCCTTGTCTTTTTCCCACGCTCCGTCTTGGCTTCTGCCGATGTCTGGTGCGCCCACGCCCCAAAGACTTTGTTGCCATAAGCGGTGATGGCAAGATAGTCGCCCAGGAAGTCGCCTTCAGCATCGAATGCATCCGGATCCCATGCGTAATTCTGGAAAGTCTTTCCGCCATCGCTAGAGCGGGCCAGTGTGACCGTGGTTTGCAGATTGTCTGTGCGACGGTCATAGAACACAAGATTTACAGCGCCACTCTGTGGATCAATGGCCATCCATTGAAAAAACTGATCATTGCCGTTATGGATGGGATCGGTGTTAACGCGCACTGGCGCGCTCCACTTTTTGCCAGAATCGCCCGACGAGGAAACAAAAACATCCACGTCGCCATTGCTATAGTCGCTCCAGGCCACGTAAAGTTTGCCACCATGTTTTCCGCCGCGCATATCCATGCCAATCTGGGGAAAGCCGTTGGAGCGCGAAACGCCGGTGATGCCGAAATAACCGGGACCCGCGGGAATGATGAGTCGATCTGTGCTGAAACTTGCGCCGCCGTCGTGCGACGTGGCCATCATAATGCCGTCACGCGCGTCCCATATGGTATAAAGCGCGCCATCGGGGCCAACCACGCCGTGAAAACCTTCCAACGCGCCGTTGTCATCACGCGGCAGGCCGGGAACGCTGCTCAGCTTGATGGGACTGGACCACGTAATGCCGCCGTTGGTGGAGCGGGAGAACATGAGCTCACTGGCAGCAAGAGTGAAGTGTGTCCATCCGATATACAGATTGCCGGCATGCGGTCCGGCGGTGTCTGCCACAATCCAGGGCTTGTCTTCAAACGGGATGTCTGGAGTGGATTCATGTGCGATCACGGTGATTGCGTCAGGCTCCCAGGTCTGGCCGCCATCAGGCGAGCGGCGGATGAAGATGCCGTTGCGCGTTGCGCCGCGCGCCCAATAGTTTGTGCTGCCAAGCTTGTCAAACGCGATGTAACACAGCATGGCCCGGCCTGAAGCGTCATAGGCGAGAGAGACATCGCCGGAGACGCGATAATTTTTGGGCGCGGCGCCATCGGCTACCCTCCATGTTTGTCCGCCATCGCGGGAATACGCGGCGCTTGCGGGCACTTGCCATGCCACCACAGCCTGCTGGGGATCTTTTGGATTCACGGCGATGGCGGGCTCATTGAAATATCCGGGCGCAGGCGTTACAGCAGTCACATGGGCGTGCGGCGCTTGCGGCAATGGCTGCGCAAATGTGACGCCGGAGCAGAGAACGAACAACAGAGTTGGGATTCTCATAAATTTAAAATCGCGACACATTCTAAATGAAGCTTGCCTGTTGCTTACCGTGTCGCTAAGCGGCTGCGTCTTTAAATATAAGGATATAATCTGCGTTCACGCTGATAGAGACTATTCCAAGAGGTGGTTCACGCACCACTCCGCCGTGGATACCTTTTAACAAAGTAAAGCCTGACCTGCTCACACGCGACGCCACCGTCATGGGCCTCACCGCTTTCTGGATCGCCGACCGCCCTGAGCGCATGGCCAGCCCGTGGCCTTCGGAAAAGACCGCCAAAATGCTGGTGGAAAAACATAATGACGTGATGCTGTAGGCTGATGGAATCTGGCCGTTCGGTGATCTGGGCAAGCCCGACGAAAAGAAACCGGCGGCACCGAGCGGAAGCGAGAACTAGAACTAAACTAGAAGGAAACTTCCTGGGAAGACTCTGTCAGGGATCTGCCCCTGTACCCATGGATAGCCCCACCCCTCCCCCCTTCAACTAGGATTCTAAAGCGCTTACAGAATTCAATCCCGGCGATGCCCATGTGGCACAGCCGCCC
>JBAVUZ010000160.1:0-3512 GCA_049697035.1 Candidatus Angelobacter sp.
ATCCATTACGGGCGCCCACAGAAACTTGAGCGAATAGGCAATGCCCACCCAGGAAAGAAACCCGATGGCCGTCAGGGAGGTGTGTTCATCGCGTAGCCAGAAGCCGAATGTATTGCCAACCAGGAGAAAAGGAAGGCCTGAAGAAAACCCGAGCAGCAACATCGCAAGCGTTTTGGGCCGCAGGTATTCGGTGATCCGATGCTTGTGCGGGCTCACGCGTCCATTGTCTACTGGAGCCTCACGAAACACAACCATGTGTACCAGTCGCGCCAGCTGGCGGCTCGAACTCGTAGCGACCATTTTTGTCGAAAGCACCGTGGGGGCGAAGTTGGCGTAACATCCCCGATTGCAGTCATTGACCGCCATGGACATTGAGAAACAGAAAACGGTCCCATAGCTTTCTGTTTTGTCTCAAAAGACGTTGTCTTCAACTTTGCTATAATCGCCTTTTTCATCATCAACTTACGGCCTGATGAATCCCAGCCGCTAAATCTCAACCACGTAAAGGCAAACACTTGTACCTGCAACTACAGCAGCAGCTTATCCAGCGCGTTAGCGACCTTTTGAAGCGGCAATACGATGTTGAATTGTCACGCATCGTAGTCGATCAGCCGCCGAATGTCGGCTTGGGTGAATATGCGCTGCCGCTGAGCTTTGAACTGGCCAAGAAGCTGCGCAAGCCGCCACGCAAGATCGCGGAAGAAGTTGTTGCCGGGTTGGGACAGGTTCCCGGATTTGAAAAGTTTGAAGTCGCCGGTGCGGGTTACATCAATGCGCGGATCAACCGCGAAGAAGCGGCGCGGTTGCTGCTGGATCCCAGGGCCCCACGGATTGGATCGGCGACAGGAAAAAAGATTCTGGTCGAGCACACCAGCATCAATCCCAACAAAGCGGCCCACATCGGCCATCTGCGTAATGCCATTCTGGGCGATACGTTTGTCCGCCTGCTTCAGGCCGCAGGCGCAAAAGTTGACGTGCAGAACTATATCGACAACACCGGCGTCCAGGTGGCGGACGTGGTGGTGGGCTTCTTGTATCTGGAGAAAAAAGGCAAGAGCGAGATTGAGAAGCTGATCGCGGCTGCCGGGCCGCCACCGCATTCATTCGACTACTACTGCTGGGACCTCTATGCGCGCGTTTCGCAATGGTATGAAGAGAGCAAGGAGAACCTGAAGCTCCGCTTGCAAACGCTGCACGATATCGAGCGTGGCGGAAATGACGCAGCGGAGATTGGCAAGCTGATTTCCACGGCCATCATCCGCCGCCATCTGGAGACGATGCAGCGGCTGGGCATCGAGTACGATTTTCTGCCGCAGGAAAGCGAGATTCTCCATCTGCATTTCTGGGAGTCGGCGTTTGAGCAGTTAAAGCAGAAGGGCGTGCTCTATTTTGAAACCGAGGGCAAGAACAAAGGCTGCTGGGTGATGAAGCGCGCGGTCTCACCGCAAACCGCCAAACGGCAAGCCGCAGCCGAAAGCAATGACGCGGGTGAAGCTAAAGATGGTCAGAATAAAGAAGGTCCGGATGAAGACGCCAAGGTGATTGTCCGTTCGAATAACACGGTGACTTACGTCGGCAAAGACATTGCTTATCACCTGTGGAAGTTTGGCCTGCTGGGTCGCGACTTTGGCTACCAGCGCTTCTATCGTTATCCCAATGGCCGCCAGGTTTGGATATCGGCGGAGTCGGGCGAAAAAGATCATCCGCATTTTGGCGGCGTGAACGCGATCTACAACGTGATTGACTCACGCCAGGCCGATCCGCAGAACAACGTGATTGAAGCGATTCGCGGGCTTGGTTACGCCGAGCAGGCGGAAGACTACCACCACTTTTCTTATGAAATGGTGGCGCTCACGCCGCGTTGCGCCATGGAACTGGGATATGAGGTTTCAGAAGAAGACCAGAAGCGCTCCTATATAGAGGTTTCGGGACGCAAGGGCTTTGGCGTGAAGGCGGACGATCTGCTGGATTCGCTGATCGCGGCGGCGCAAAAAGAAGTGGATTCTCGCCATGCCGAGATGAGCGAACATGAGCGGCATGAGATTGCCTCGCAGATCGCCATCGGCGCGCTGCGTTACTTCATGTTGAAATTCACCAAGACGTCGGTTATCGCTTTCGATTTCAAGGAAGCCTTGAGCTTTGAAGGCGAGACAGGGCCTTATGCGCAGTACGCGATTGTCCGCGCCACGAATATCTTTCGCAAAGCCGGGCTGAGCGCGGAAGAGATTCTTGCCGGCAAGATTGATTTACGTTTTCTGAAAGAAGACGATGAACTGTGGGAGCTATGGCTGCGCGCCGGACAGCTTTCCAGCATGATCGAGCAGTGCATCTCCACGACGGAACCGGCTTACGCGGCCAAGTTTGCCTTCCAACTGGCGCAGCAGTTCAACAACTTCTACCACAAGCACCACATCCTGACGGAAGAGGACGAAGCAAAGAAAAGCTTTCTTCTGGCGACGGCGGCGGTAGTCCGTCGAGCGCTGATCCAGAGCCTTGAACTGATGGGGATCGACGCGCCCAGCGTCATGTAAGTACTTAGTGCCGGCTAATGATCGCTAAAGAGACTCAATGTCCCTATATAAAGGTGTAAGTGTCCCGCCGCAATCGTAATCATCTGTTCCTAAGTACCTTTTGATCAGAATTCCTGAGTTGCAAATCTTTATTTGAGAGATAATGTCGCCAGAGGCTTTGACGGATATGCCAGCAGTAGCACGCGGTTTTCTTCTTGTTCTTATTTCGGCCCTCGCGGGAAGTTCCCTCACAGCGCAGACTGGAACTCCTGCAGCGCAATCCAATCCAGCGGATACCATCTTCACCATTTCGGTTGCGCCACCCACCACGGCCAAAGACGTTCAGGTGCGTTATTTTCTTACCGACGAGTCAGGCGCACGCTGGTCATCAACGGCGGCAGCGGCGGGCGGCGACAAATTGGTGATTCATGCTGACGCCGCAGGCAAGACGCCGAAGACATTCAACGCCATTGCATACGCGCCGGGCTGCCAGTTCGTGACTTTTACCGCTGAAGATCTGGCGAGCAGCACGCGGCAGGGCGACTTCCAGTGCCAGAAGCTGCCAACCGTTGAGCTGCGCGGAAAAGTTGCGCTGCCTCCCGGCGGGCAGGTGCTGCAAGTGGAATCAATGTACGTGGTGCGCTGGGCAGGAAAATTCTTTTCCGTTCCCGGCCTGTCAATCTCTCCTCTTGCCGTGACCAAGGCAACGGTGGATGCGGACGGAAGTTTCGTCATGGACCTGCCAGACTTTACCAACGATCCGCTATGGAACTCGCTCTCGAATGATGCGACGCTGATGTTTTTTCTCACCGACCAGGCCACCGGGCATCGCGTTGCGGGACTGAAAGCTCCGGCTGCGCTTTCGCGCGGCGGAAACTTAAAAATCGCGGCCACTTATCCTGAAGTTGCATTTACCATCCGGCAGGGCCGCGCGGCTAAAGCGGGCACGTCTAAAATGGCGAAAGCCGCGCAGTAGGAACCGGAGCGCGCACAGTCGTTCAC
>JBAVUZ010000161.1:0-12366 GCA_049697035.1 Candidatus Angelobacter sp.
GCATTCGCTGGTTGCAGAATGATATGAGATGAAAATCTGCCGAAATTTGTTTCATCTTATAACCTACCCGCGATTTAATATCGAAGCCGCGAGTTTCCTGCATGGCCGCTTGGGATATCATTGTCGCGCTGAGCTTTTACCTTCTACCCCCACGCTAAATGGGCCGCGCTTGACGCAAAGGGCGCGGCCCATATTTTTTGCATCTATTCGATGTCACTGATTTTTTGTGCCGGTCTGGTTCAACTCCTGTTGCAAACGCAAGAGCTGTCGAAGCTGATCCACACCCTCCGAATTGGGTCCTTGTGCGTCTGAGGTGGAGGCTCTGAACCCCGGAACAGATTTAGACGATTGTTCGAGCACAACGTAGATGGGTGTGCCGGCTGAAACGCTGACAACGATACGGGCTGTTACGGCGAGCCTTGATATTTGTTCGTCGGACGCCTGCCCGATGTTGTTGCTCACCCGCTCGCGAATGAGGTCGGATTCGCTCAATGGTTGGTTTAGGCTGCCACGCCCGAGAAGCATGGTGCCGGCCTGGCCTATTCCCGATAACGAACGGACGAGCACGTTTTTGCCGGTATTTTTGCCTTCCACTTTGCCTTTAACCGGACGCATCTCGAGATCGGTTGCGGCAGCCTGGATAGGAATGGTTGCTCCATCCGGCAGTAATAGAGAGTCAAATTGGATTCTCATGTAACCGGAACGGTCCGCTTCCTGGATCTGTCCTATCGCTTTAGCTCCCGCGGGAACAATAATCTCACCATCGTGTTCGTAGTTGTACTCAATGACTGCCATCACGGGCGTGCGCACCGCCGTACTGGCTGACGATTCCAGGCGTGCGCGAAGCCGCGTGCCTGTTGGAAGCCCCAGCCCATATTCAGTTGGAGTAGTCGTATCCTCGTGGCGCTGGGCGGCGGGCTGAGCGCCGGAAACATTTCGGACAAAGATCACGGATGATTTCTCTAAAGCCTCGCGCTCGCTCTTATTTTGTGCGGTCTCGGACGCAACATTCGGCGCCATGCCGGGCTGATAAGGCGGAGCCTGCCAGGGCTGTTCGCCAAACGGTGGAATGGAGCCCAGAGTCCCAGCGGCACTTTCAGAGGGCAGGCGGGGAACGAAAGCAGTCGAAGGCGTTCTCCTGGTCGCACTTCGATTGAGATCCTGTTCGTTCAGATATCCATCGTGGCCCTCTTTGGGAACTGGACGTCCTGAATCGGTAATCGGGAGGAGGCTCTTTTCGCCCGGGGACGTCGCCTGAGACTCCGCGTCCCGATTGCCATTCGCAGCATTGCTTGATGTTTTCTGGGAACTTCCACTGCGCGGGCCGGACATGCGCGGAGCGGACACAACAGCAAAGATGAGCAAGGCAAATACAAACGCACCAGCGGCAACAATCACGAACCGGTTCTGTTGGATCTTTTGTCTGGCGCGCAGTTTGGTTCTTGTAGCCAATTCGGTTTTTACTTCCAGATCCGTCTGCACCGTTGGCGCGTTCACCTGCGGTGGAACTTGGTCCTCGATGATGAGGGTCGCATGATTGCTTCTACTTCCATTGTTCTGCGTCATCTCGCACCTCCGTTGGCAGCCGGAACAAAAGACAGCGCCACCAGCACGGGGCGATCCACCTGTTCGACTTGCGCGACCTGTAGCATTAAACGCTCTGACGAGGCCTTGAATGCGGGTCTCTCGAAAGTGACAAGACCATCCGCCCTCTCGCCCGGCGCCAGGCTGCGGGATGTTAGTCGGTAGCTCTTAATTGCCACCGGCTCTGCCTTAATCGCTTTGTGGTGATGGTCCTTCGCCGTATCAGTAAGCTCTATCTGTGGTGGAAGTAACTCGACTGTCTTCGACGAGGAATTGAGCACTGAGAACGCCACGGCCATGTCATCGCCGCTCCGGCTAGAGCGTCCCACGCTCACACGCAACTGTCGGCCTTCCCAGTGTGGAACAGCGTTTTGCTCATCCTTAAGTACGTCTTCCTCTGAACCGCTGGTGTTTCGTTGCTGTGCGCCAAGGTTTGGCAACTTCGCTGAATCGAGACTCTTTGTCTCCTCAATTAAAAAGCCAGGATGGCTTGCTTCAACCAAGAAACTGCGCGGCGGCTCGTATTTCAGAACGTAATCGACTGGCGCCGACCGGTCCCCTGCTCCTCGGCTTATGAGGGCCAAAGAGACTTCACGGCCTGTCCGAGTCGTGATTAACGCATTGGTGCGAGACGCGCTCGGGGTACTTGGCTTGAAGAAAACCAATTGCGGCTCGGCTTCCGAATGTTCAGCTTTGAATAAGCCTGGATCACCAAGGACCACGGAACTGACAGATTCGGGCAGGCGAACTGACGTGACAAATCCGGGTCGCAATTGGAGCGTGGTAACGCTCTGTGGATCCAGATTGAGGCTGAGAATCCTCCCTGGAGCGAGATCGGCTTGTGCAGCAGCCAGGGCGAGGCATGCCAGGGGCGTTATGAGATGAAACAAATTTCGGCAGATTTTCATCGTATATCTCTTTTCTGAGTGGTTTCGACAATCTCTGTTTTCTCTTGGGCGAGCCGCAGGTAAGTGGCTCGAATCCTAGACACATAGGCGACAACATCTGGGTTCCGGTACGCCAGACCACGCCTGCTCACAATGTCTTCCCCCGCGTAGTAGGCGGCGGAGGCTAGCCGCAAATCGCCCCGGAACTTCTGAATGAGCCATGCCAAATAACGGACGCCGCCCGAGACGTTTTGATCAATACTGCAGCGATCGCGCACACCTAAACGCTGCGCCGTCATTGGCATGATCTGCATCAGGCCGACTGCGCCTTTGGGAGAAATTGCGCACGGCCGCCAATTCGATTCGCGCTCGACGACAGCCCGCACCAGCGGCACGGGCACTCGATAGTGTTGAGCGTAAGCCGCAACGTAGTATTCAGCTTCCCGACGTTTTGGCCCCGTGGACGTTTGCGCCCAGCTTGTTCCGGCACATATGAGGAGCAAGAAACAGCCAAGGCGGTTCATGCGGCACTCCCCCTTAACGATTCGCGGGTGTATTGCTGTGCGTCGTAGATCAGGCTGGCGAATCCGTCGCGCAAAAGTAGCTTTTTTCTATCGGCCTCGGTCTTTGCCATCAAGGGCAACAGGACGTCGCGTAGCTCTGGCGTAACCTGCTCATGTCCAAGGATCTTGAGCGCATCGGCCAAGTCCAGAATTTCCGAAACAGATGGCGGCTTTTCCAGGCTCCAGCCGCGCAGAGCTTTGGCCAGTCCCGCCATTCCTGCGTGAAACTCTCGACTGGAATCGGGAGTCCTCAGCGCCACAATTTCCGCCTCGCGTTCCGCGCTGGGGTGTTCAACCCGCAGGTAGAAACTCCGCCGGCGCAGGGGATCGCCAATACGCCGTTCCTCGTTGGAAGTGAGCACGACGAAAGGAATACTGCGAGCCTCAACGGTGCCCAGTTTTGGGACACTGAGCCTCCACACGCTCAAAAGCTCTAATAAGATGGCTTCGAAAGCCTGGTCAACCTTATCGAGTTCGTCGATGAGCAAAACACAAGGCGTTTCCGACAGCAGAGCTCGCATAAGCGGGCCCGCACTGAAGAAATCCTGGCTGTGTAGTTCGGTTTTGAGCGAAGCCCAATCGATATCGCTGGACTTGGCTCTCAACTCGACACAAAGTCTCTGCAGAGGTTCGTCGAACTTACCAATGGCTTTTTCTTCGTTGATCCCCTCGTAGCACTGCAGTCGCTCAACTGAGGTATTCACAGCATCCGCTACTGCATACGCCAACTGGGTCTTTCCGCTGCCGGCAGGTCCTTCCAGCAGGAGAGGTTTATGTAGCTGCGCCGCTAGGTAAACCGTCGTGGTTGTTATCGAATCTGCGATGTAGCCGCTGGCGCGAAGCCGCTCCTCAAGTTCTCGCAGCGATGAAAACACCTCGCTCCCTCCGGCCAGGACCATTCCAGTTTCCGTCCTGAGCGTGACGAAGCTAAGCCCAAATGAAATCTCAGTCAAATCGGGCCGAATTCTTCAGTGAAAATCGGCGAACGGGAATCGTGGCGCTTAAGAGAACGGCGCTTCGCCGTTTGACCGAACTGCCCAATTGGCGGATAAGTCTTTCAGACTGTGGTGCACGGAAAGCACTTTCCAGTCGAGTGCTCTCCTTGTCTGACGTGTGTGCGTGACAGCACGGGGAGCGGAATCAAGGTGGAACATGGAAAATGCTGTCGTTGTCAAACGGCAAGCGGATCGGTCCGATCCCGAGTCTTACGAGGACCGTGCCGCTGCTGCCGCTGGTATTGTCGTCCCGTTCGAGTCTCGGCTCACTCTTCCCGAAAGTCCTGCACAGAAACGAATGTCCCGGCAACTCGTCTGTACCAAGGAGTTGTCGGCGATCTGGGGAGTTCCGGAAAGCACATTGCGCTACTGGCGTTCTGCAGAGACCGGTCCGCCCTACGTGAAATTAGGTGGGCGTATCAAGTATGATCTTGCTGACGTAGAACGTTACGTCCGAGCCAATAAGCGAATGCCGTCCGTGCGGGCACATGGAGGCTAAAGCAAATGGCTTTGTTCAAAAGGGGTGGGATCTATCACTACCACTTCTGGGTCAACAGCACGCGGTACCGTGGTTCAACCAAGAAGACAAACCTTGCGGCAGCACGGCGATTTGAAGCGCTGCTGATCGCCCAGGCCGAAGAGAAGGGAGACGTAGTTCTCAGAAAGCGTAGCCCGCTGTTGCGTGATTTCAGTGTGCGGTTTTTTGAATGGGTCGAAGGCAATACAACGCTCAAGCAGAAGACCAGGGACTATTACGAGAATGGCTGGCGACTGCTCGAGGAAACTGACGTAGCAGCGATGAGGCTCAACGCAATCACCAGAGATGATGCTGATCGGCTTACCTTCCCAGGTGGTCCATCAAATCACAACAATGCCTTGCGCACGCTGCGACGGATGCTAGGAAAAGCCGAGGAATGGAACATCATCAAGGCTTCTCCAAAGATCAAACTCATGCAATAGCACGCACGGGAGCGCGTCATTGACGCCGAAATAGAAGCCAAGCTTTTGCCTTTCTGCAAACAGCCGCTTCGCGATGTGTTGATGATCATGCGTGATTCGGGGATGCGAAACCAGAAGGAAGTTTTCCGAATGCGCTGGGAACACCTGGACTGGGGCAACAAACGATATTTCGTCTACGAGAGCAAGTCGCCCAAGGGACGAAGGTTTGTGCCAATCAGTCCGCGCGTTCGACAGGCACTTCTGGCACGATACTCGGAGCAAAAGGAGGGTTGGATCTTTCCCTCCAAGCGCGCCGGGGGTGGGCATCTCACAACGGTTTCTAAGCAGTTCGAAAAAGCCAGGAAGGAAGCAGGATTGCCAAAGGATCTGGTTCTCTACTGCGCCCGCCATGGCTTCGGAACCGAGATGTATCGGGCAACCAAGAACCTGTTCGCGGTGATGAATGTCATGGGACACACGGCCGTGAGCACGACGATGAAGTATCAGCACCAGAACATCGATGAGGTGGCCGCAGTGGCCAGCCATCGCGTCCAGTAAGGACACAAAAAGGACACAATCGTATTTTCAGCTCAGTAGGGAGTGCTGCCAAGTGCTTGAAAATTTGGTGAGCGCGGAAGGAATCGAACCTTCAACCTACTGATTAAGAGTCAGTTGCTCTGCCAGTTGAGCTACGCGCCCTTGCTGTGGAACCGATCAGATGAGGGACATCACAGGAAGCAGTATCAGTGTAACACAGGGCTTTTGCCGCAAGCCGCAGTTCACGGATTGACTAAAGCTTGAAATTCACTACCCGACGAATACTCGGATTCAAGATGGCCGCCGCTTTGCGGATTCACAAAGGCTTAATCTTCCGTTCACCAGACGTTAAAGTGGCGGGCGTAGAAGAACATCAGGCGCTTCACGAAAGAGAAAAGTCGAACCTGTCTTTTCTCTCTTCTTGGAGAGAGCGGGCCCTACTCCGGGCCCATTTTCATTTGGAAGTTTTCAGCGTCGTCTTGGCAATTTTCGGATTGATGTTGAAGTCTGCGGACTTCGTGTGACGGATTCCGCCCTATAAAACATTCGATTTCAGCGGGGAGGAATCTGGATTTTCGGCCCGGAACAATTGATCTCCAGCCGGGAAAGAATTGATTGTCGGGTAAAATTCGATTTTCAGCCGGCAAAAATCCGATGGTCCGCAATCTTCATCGCGTCCTTGAGCAAGCCACGCTTCAGCCCCTTAAGAAAAGCCTGGTAATCCTTCTCTACCTGGTCGGCATAGGCCAGCGCATATTGCAACAGTCCCTTTTCCGCCTTGCCCGGACGGCCCAGATAATCCGCCAGCAGCGCCGGCTTTCCAGAGCGCGCATGCCCCTTAGCCAGAAGCTCCGCGCAGACTCTGCCATATTCCAGCAGGCGGTTGCCTTTCAACTCTTCCGGTGCGATGGAACTCTTGTGGTCGTTCATCTGGCGCACCAGATAGTCACGTCCGGCAATGGAGCACCAGCCCAGCAGCAAGTCAGAAAAAACCTGGAGCGCACGCTGGCCGCGGACCGCACGCTCGCCCTGATGCGGCGGCGCGAAGCGGTCTTTATAGTAGCCGTCATATGCGGACAGCGGTTCTTCTTTGATCTGCAAGAATAACGGATCGGTTTCACCGCCATGCCGGCCCAGCAGCAGCACAATGTAATCGCGCGTTCCTACGCTGCCGGTGCCAACGACTTTAAACCCCACATCAACCGGGGTGTAGCAGTCGAACAACATTTGGCGATCCGGCGCCAGCGTGTTGCGATACTCCTTGAGCGCGCGCAGCACGGCTTTCGCTTCCGCACCTTTCACGTCCCAGATTGAGTCGCGCCGGTAGATAAAGCTCCGGCCGCCATGCCGGTCTTTGTGCGTAGATGTTCTTAGACTGTCAAGGGGGCTGGCGCGTTCCGCCTTTTTCAGGGCAGCTGCCATCACAGGATCACGCAAGTTGCGCATCGCGCGATGGCGCGCAACCGCAATCGCGGGCATGGCGGCAAAACGCCTAATCCATTCGCAATATTCGGCAATAAAGACGCGTGTAGCATCCTTGCAGCTGGAATCCGGGTGGCCGGCGACACGGCCTGCCAGAATAATGCTGGTAGCCATCCGTTTTACGTCCCATTCCCAGGGGCCGCGCTGAGTTTCGTCAAAGTCATTGATGTCGAGAGCTATATGCTCGTCCGGCGTGGCAAAGAAGCCGAAATTCTTTACGTGCGCATCCCCGCACATCTGGACTTCAATTTTTGTGTGCCGTGCCTCGCCCAGGTCGACGGCCATGATTTCAACCGATCCACGAAAGAACACGAACGGCGACTCGCTCATCAGCTTGAATTTGACCGGCAGTAGCTGGGCGATGCGATTTTTTGCGCTCTGCCGCAGCACATCCATGGGATCAAATTTGCGCGGCGCCAGCTTTGCCAGGGCGGAGCGACCCAAGTGCGCGCGCATCACCACTCCTGCACTCCGGTCTTGCTTGCCGCTCTTCATGGGATGAGTTTAGAGAAGCAAGCCTAGAGACTGCGCGGGCGGAGGTCAAGGACGGTATGAGGATCGCACTGGATTATGCGGCAAAACCGTTACTCGCTACCGGGCGAGCACCGCGAGCCCGTGCCGGTCGGTTCCAGTCGCGCCAGTTCCAACAATGCCATGCAGCGGGCATCTTCTTTGCGCGCTGTTTCATGCAAGACCACCACTTCACGTGAGTCTTCCTGTTCGATCACGCAACGCCATAGGTTAGGTGCGCCGGCGCTCTGGGGAACAATTCGGGCCTGATAAGGTGATTGGACAATTCGCATGATTTTCTCTCCTGGGCTGGGGATTCGCTGCGGAGTACGCTGCGAAAGATGCTGTATCTACCAATCTTTAATTACACTCCCAGCAAGGCGGGCCAAATGTTAAAAACGTGTTAAAAAATGACTTAGGGCTGTGGAATATGTGGGAAGAATTCCACTTTTGCAGGCTTACTCATGCCCCGTTTTGGCATATGGGAGCAGTTTTTAGCGCGAAACCTCAGCGCGGACCGGCTCTTTTGCAACGTCAGACTCACGCTGAGTGCCGGTAGCAGCAGTGCTGATGTTCCAGATATCACGGGCATATTCGGCGATGGTTCGGTCACTGGAAAAGAAGCCGGTGCGCGCGACATTCAGGATGGATTTAGCGGTCCATACGTCCGGTTCGCGATAGTCTTTTTCCGCGCGATGGCTGGCTTCAATGTAAGAAGGCAGATCGGCCAGATGGAAATAGCGGTCGCCACGGTCCAGCAGTTCATCCACGATCCAGCGGAACAGACCGGGCTCGTCGGGGCAAAGGAGGTTTGAAGCCAGGCAATCCACCACCCGGCGCACCGTGGCGTCCTTGGTGTAGATCTCGCGCGGATTGTAGCTCCGCGACTCCTGGTACCAGCTCACGTCTTCACGCGTGAGGCCGAAGGTATAAATATTGGCCTCTCCAACGGCTTGCATGATTTCTATATTTGCTCCGTCAAGCGTGCCCAGGGTAAGAGCGCCGTTCATGGCCAGCTTCATGTTGCCCGTCCCAGAGGCCTCCATGCCCGCCGTGGAGATCTGCTGGCTGAGATCGGCGGCAGGCATGATTATTTCCGCCAGCGACACGCGATAATCCGGGACAAACACAATCTTGATGCGGTCTTTCACCCTGGGATCTGAGTTCACCACCTGGGCAACGTTGTTAATGAGCTTGATGATCTGCTTGGCTGCCCAGTATCCCGGCGCAGCTTTGCCGGCAAAGATATAGCTGCGCATTACCTGCGGCTCCGCGCCATCTTCCACCACGGTCAGGTATTCGTGAATCACGCGCATCACGTTCAAGAGCTGGCGCTTGTATTCATGAATGCGCTTCACGTGGACATCAAACATCGATTGCGGATCAATGGCAACTGCCGTGGTGTTAAAAACTTCGCGCGCCAGTTTGTCTTTATTGCGACGTTTGATGGCACGGAATTCCTCACGGAACGCGGGATCGCCTGCGCCTTTTTCAATCGCGCGTACGCGCTCCAGATCTGTGATCCATTCTTCGCCCACAGTGCGGGTAAGCAGTGCTGAAAGACCCGGATTCGCTTTCAATATCCAGCGCCGCGGCGCAACTCCGTTGGTCTTGTTGCTGAACCGTTCCGGCCAGAGCTGGGCAAAGTCCGGCACCAACGCGCTCTTGATCAGGTCACTATGCAGTTGGGAAACGCCATTGATGGCATGGCTGCCCACAATAGCAAGGTTGGCCATGCGCACCTGCTTTTCCGGACCTTCTTCAATGATCGACATGCGGCGCTGCCGGTCAATATCTCCCGGCCAGCTGCGCGCGACAGTACGCAGGAACTGATGGTTGATGCCAAAGATAATTTCGGTGTGCCGCGGCAGCACGCGCTCAATCAGCGACACAGGCCATTTTTCCAGAGCTTCCGGTAGCAGCGTGTGGTTGGTGTAGCCGAGTGTGGCCACGGTAAGCTCCCAAGCATGGTCCCAGTCGAGCAGGTTCTCATCCACCAGAAAGCGCATCAGCTCAGCCACACACAGGCTGGGATGCGTGTCATTCATCTGAATGGCGACCTTGGAAGGTAGATCATCAAAGCCCGCATGGGTAGACATGTAATTGCGCAGGATGTCGCGTAGCGCGCATGCCACCAGAAAATATTCCTGGTTTAGCCGCAGCTCTTTGCCGGAGAGCACGGAATCAGAGGGATAGAGCACGCGAGAAATATTTTCCGAGGCAATCTTCTGCTCAACGGCGCGAATGTAGTCACCACGATTGAAAATCTCAATATCAAAATCTTCTGACGCGCGCGCCGTAAACAGGCGCAGGAAGTTTACGGTATCGCCGCCATAGCCGGCCACCGGCAGATCATTGGGCACGCCGACGACAATTCTGCTATCGACCCAGCTCTGCCGACGGTTGCCGTGCGAGTCACGCGAAGATTGCAGCCGCCCGTACATCGGCACGGTGCAGAAATCCTGTGGACGCTCAATATAAAACGGCGTGCCCTCAGACTTCCACTGGTCCGGCTTTTCCCGCTGGAAGCCTCCAACAATCTCCTGTTTGAACATGCCGTATTCGTAGTCAATGCCGTAACCAAAGCCGGGCATCCCCATGGTGGCCAGCGATTCCAAGAAGCACGCTGCCAAGCGGCCCAGGCCGCCGTTGCCAAGGCCCGCGTCGGGCTCCACTTCCAGGACGTCTTCCAGCCTCACGCCAAATTCCGTCAGCACGGCACGGCATTGATCGCCCAAACCGAGGTTGCACAGATTGTCACTGAGCCAGCGCCCCATCAGAAATTCCATGGAGAGATAACCCAGGCGCTTGACCTTCGATTCACGATAACGCCGCTCGGTCTTAAGCAGGCCATCAATCAGGTGATCGCGGATCGTCAGCGAGAGAGGCTTAAAAAGCTCGCGCGGGACAAGACTGCCTCCGGGGCGAGCGAGCGCGTAATGAATGTGCCGCAGGATGGACTCACGCAGCGGTTCTGGATTAAACCGTGTTCCGGTCAAGAAATCAGCGGACATTCTGAATGATTGGATGCACGCCCTCAGGCACTCGAGGATAAGCGGCAACCCATTTAGTATTGCACAGTGAGCGCTGGAAACACACTCAGGTGAAATACCTGAGTGGCCACGCGACTGCGGGCTTAGCTGAGGGCTGGGTGCTTGCGATGCCAGTCTGTCTGGCGCTGGAAAATGCGCGCTGCCTGGACAATCTTGGCGTCATCAAGCGCGCGGCCAATAAACTGTATGCCAGCCGGCAAGCCGTGCTGTCCAAAGCCGCAAGGCACGCTGATGGCCGGCAGTCCGCAGATATTGCCGATGCCGCCAATGGGATCGGCAAAGGTCAACGCCTCGTCTAGATTGGCATCGAGCTTGCTGGCCGTAACGGGCAATGAGGCAGTGGCCAAAACGTCAACGTGCTGGAAAATTTCGTCCATCTTTACCTGCAGAATGGCGCGGATGCGCTGGGCCAGGATGAAGTCTGAAGCGCTGATCTCTTCATTCATGTAGCCGCCGATTTTTCCCAGCGGATCGGTCAGCTCAGCCACGCGACCCGATTGAATTAATGTTCGAAATGCGGTTGCGCCTTCAACAGAAACAACCAGTCCTGCCGCGGTTTCCCAGGGACCATCGGGAAGAGTCGTATTACCTAGCTCGATGGAAGGACTCTTTTCCAGCACCTGCCGCGCTGCCATCACGGCTTGATTTACTTCAGGCGCAATTTCTTTCCACTGGTTCATCAGCCAGCCGACGCGCAGCTTGCCTTTCACCTCGGGCGCGCCAGGATATTTTGCAGCCGCATCCGGCAGCGTGCCCTGATCTTCCGCATCGTGGCCGGAAATTACTTTCAGGACGAGGTCACAATCATCGGCACTGCGAGTGATGGGGCCAATCTTGTCCATGGTGTAAGAAAGCGCCATGGCGCCGTTGCGGCTCACGCGTCCGTAAGTCGGACGGAGACCGCTGAGTCCGCAGAATCCGGAGGGACAAATGATCGATCCCCATGTTTCTGTGCCAATGGCAAACGCCGCCAGCCCGGCGCCTGTAATGGCGGCAGAACCGCTCGATGACCCGCAAGTCCAGTAATCAGTGTTCCAGGGATTTTTAGCCGCGCCGGTGGCTGACGCCGAGGCATAACGATATCCCATGCCGCCCGCCAATTCGATCATGGCTGCCTTGCCCAGAAGTACCGCGCCGGTGGCCTCAAGCTTTTTGATGACGGTGGCGTCAAAATCAAAACGCTGGTCAGAGTATGGCCGCGCCCCCCAGCCTGTTGGATAGCCTTTGACCGCAAGCAGGTCTTTGGCCGCGTAAGGAATGCCATGCAGCGGGCCACGATACTTCCCTGCCGCAATTTCTTTTTCCGCCGCGTGTGCCTGCTGCAATGCCAGTTCAGGCGTGAGTGTGGCATAGGCATTCAGTTTTTTGCCGATAGAACGGCTGCGGTCCAGATAGCTTTCTGTGAGTTCGACGGGCGAAAGCTGGCGCGCGCGAATACGCTTTGAAAGTTCTGTTACCGAGAGAAAGAGAATGTCTTCGCTGAGCATTATTTATTTTCTTTCCGCTGCTTGGATTGAGCAGGTTTCGTTGCGTTGGGCTTTTGCTTTGCTTCGCCAATCTTTCCTTTTGCTGCGCCAATCTTTGCTTCAGTCCGATAAGCGCGGAAAGCGTCCGCCGGCTGGTCGCTGTTTTCCAGTTTGAAGGCGCGCATTTTTTCCAGGCCTTCCTGCGATTCGGCCATGATGCGTCGAATGTCGGCTTTCTGTTCGTCGCTGAGCCGCTCACCATATTTGCGGAAGATGGATGCCACTTTCATCTCCACCTCGGCCTGGGCTGAGGCGGAAAGCTTGGCCATGGCGGCCCGGGTCTTGCCTTC
>JBAVUZ010000162.1:0-5596 GCA_049697035.1 Candidatus Angelobacter sp.
ACTCGAAACAGCGTAAGCAGTTTGGGCAGGCGATCAGCGAGTTTCAGGCCATCGGCTTCAAGCTGGCTGATTTGGCGACCGAGATCGACGCCGCTCGTCTGTTGACCATGCGCGCCGCCAGCATGAAAGATGCCGGCATGAAGACCACGCTGGAGTCGTCGATGGCGAAGCTGTATACCAGCGAGGTGGCGGTGAAGGCCGCCAACGAAGGCGTGCAGATTCACGGCGGCTATGGCTTCATCAAGGACTATCCGGCGGAGAAGTTTTATCGCGATGTGAAGCTGTGCACCATCGGCGAAGGGACCAGCGAGATTCAGCGGCTGGTGATTGCAAGACAGCTGCTGAAGGATTGAAGACTCACCACGGAGGCTCGGAGGTCACGGAGAAGAACTTTGGCTTTCTTCGCCGTGGAAATTATCTGCCGTGGCGGAATAGAGTTTCGCGCCGATTTGAGCAAGCCTCGAAGAGGTGGAGTCTAGTCACCAAAGTCCCTGAGGGACAGCAGGTTTGTATCAGGGCACGGCGTCAGCCGTGACGAACCGTCGCTACGAATGCTGTGGGCTTTAGCCCCTGCCATCTGTTTGCAGCGGCTGAAGCCGTTTAATGGAATGCAATGTGAGGCACGACTGAAGTCGTGCCCTGACACAAGGCAAACCGCGTTGCGCTTTCAGGCGCCCACAAAAACTTATCGTGACCTCCAATCCCCACATCGATGCATTCATCCAACGCGTACGCAACGGCGAGGTACGCGCGCTCTCCCGCGCCATCACTGCCGTTGAGGATCACACGCCGGAATCGACCGAGTTGCTGAAGGGTTTATTCCCCTACAGCGGCAAGGCCTTGCTGCTGGGCTTGACCGGTTCGCCGGGCGCGGGCAAAAGCACCTTGGTCGATCAGGTGGCGCACGCTTATCGCAAGCAGGACAAGACCATCGGCATTGTCGCCGTCGATCCGACCAGCCCGTTCAGTGGCGGCGCGATCCTGGGTGACCGCATCCGCATGCAGTCGCATCACGCCGATCCCGGCATCTTCATTCGCAGCATGGCGACGCGCGGCTCGCTCGGCGGACTGGCTTCCACCACCGCCGATGTAGCGACCGTACTCGATGCCAGCGGCCGCGACGTAGTGATGATCGAGACCGTTGGCGTGGGCCAGGATGAAGTCGACATCGTGCGCCTGGCCGACGTGACGATTGTCGTGCTGGTGCCTGGCATGGGCGACGATGTGCAGACCATCAAGGCCGGCATCATGGAGATCGCCGACATTTTTGTCATCAACAAAAGCGACCGTGAAGGCGCGGACCGCGTGGAGCGCGAGATACGCTCCATGCAGTCGCTGGCTATACGCTCGGACAAATGGACTCCGCCGATCGTCAAAACCGTGGCCATGGATGGCAAAGGCGTTCCTGAGCTGGCAGCGGCCATTGTGAATTACGAACAATTCCTTGAGCAGAAAGATCTCCTATTAAAGAAGAAGATTTCAAGCTGGCATGAGCGCCTGATCGAAATGCTGCGCGATGGCCTGCTCGAGCGGCTGTTGAGCGAGCGCCTCCCGGAAGAAGAGATTACGCGCCTTGCTGCCGAAATCGCCGAACACAAGCGCGATCCCTATTCTCTGGTGGAGGAGATTGTGGGCGGCTTTGAAGGACCTGCTCACCGCGGAGACGCGGAAGCGCGAAGAAAAGAAAAAGTCCGGGTCGAGTAAGGTTCCGCTGACCTCAGATTGCATTAGGATTGTTGTTGGGGGCCAAGAGTGACAGTGAGAGCCAACGGCCAAGTGCCCAAGATCTGATAGCCAAAAGCCGACAGCCACGATCAAGAGCTAGCGGCTAGTAGCTAGAAGCCAGGAGCTGTATTCATGCACACCATTGACCATCTCGGAATAGCCGTCAAGTCGCTGGCACAGGCGCGCAAGTTCTATGAGCAGCTTGGGCTGGAAGTCCTGCAAGAAGAAGCCGTGCCGCATGAGAACGTCAAGGTGGCGATGATTCCGCTGGGCCAAAGCCGCATTGAGCTGCTGGAGGCCACCAGCCCCGATTCGGTGATCGCCAAATTCGTGGAAAAGCGCGGCGAAGGGCTGCACCACGTCGCCATCCACGTCCCCGATCTCACCCAGGCCGTGGAGAACCTCAAGAAGACGGGCACGCGCTTTGTGTCGGAAGAAATCAAGATTGGCGCCGGTGGGCATCTTTACGTTTTTGTTCACCCATCCAGCACCGGCGGCGTGCTGCTGGAACTGGTGCAGGATGTGCCAGAAGGGGTCTAGCTTTTTTGCTTTGTCCCGAGCGTGGCGAGGGAACCCTATATTCGATCAAAATGTCGGCGCTGCGTAAGGTTCACCGAGCGTAAGCAACTTTGATTGGTTCGTGGAAGAGAGCGTACCTACTTGGCGGGATTGCCCGGCGCCGCCAGAACCAGTTCACCATTCGCGTTCCGCCGGAAAGCTACTTCCACCCTCATCTCGACCGCAACAGGCTGCCCACTCTTCTTCAAATGGCTGGGAGTAAAACGCCAGGTGCGAGCAGCTTGCATTGCTTTCGCGTCGGCTGTTTTGTCAAATCCACGGATCAACTGGACATTGCAAATGTATCCCGTGTCGCTGACCACTATCTGCAGATAAACGATACCGGCAATTGTGGCATCAGCAGTAGGTGCAGTCTGCTTTGGAGGAATACGTCCTGCTCGACCGGCCTTAGGTATATCAGCAGGAGACGGACAGTGCCCTTTGTCCTCGCTGGTGGCACATACAGACATACTCAGAAGAATGATCAGAAGAAGCGAGCCCTGGTTCATGGCGAAGATTGTAAGCGACGAGACAAGCGTTCTTCTAGATAAAATAACTTTACTCTCGAGTAATGCTACTCTTCTGCTCCGTCAGCAGTCCCAACTGATCGACTTTCGCCGAACGGAGATCGTCCACGGCTCCGACGATGGGCCTGTACCTGGCGCGCGCGTCAGTGCGGATGAAGACAGTTTTGTCGGCGCGAGTGGCCATTGTGCCAAGGACAAACAAAATGGCCCAAGCTTTTACAAGCCCGGGCCACCTCGTTATTGAGTAAGGGGGGTCATCCTACTCAAACCGTAAAGCTTCTATTGGATCCAGCATCGCAGCTTTCCGCGCCGGATAAAATCCAAAGAAGATTCCCACGGCCGTTGAGAACACCACCGCCGCTCCCACCGCCACGGGTGAAATCAATATGCTCCAGCCCAGCACCCTGGTGATGGTCATGGATGAAGCCACGCCAAACAGGATTCCAAGAATTCCTCCAGCCATGCTCAGTACCACTGACTCGCTCAGGAACTGCCGCAACACGTCAGACTCTGTTGCGCCAATCGCGATACGAATGCCGATCTCCCGCGTGCGCTCCGTGACTGAAACCAGCATGATGTTCATGATCCCAATTCCGCCCACAATCAACGACACGCCGGCAATCGAGGCCAGCAACAGCGTCATGACCTTGGAAGACTCGTCCGCCAGTTGCGCGACGTCCGCCAGATTGCGCACGCTGAAGTCATCATCCTGCCCTGCGCGTATGCGATGGCGGTCACGCAGCAGTGAAGTGATCTGTCCCTGCGCCGCATAGCTGGCGGACTGCGACGTGGCCGAAGCCATGATGTACTGCAGCCAGTCCTGCCCGGTAATTTTCTTTTGCAGTGTAGTGATAGGCACAAACACGCCGTCGTCCTGGTCCTGGCCCATTCCAGACTGCCCTTTGGCCTGCAGAACGCCGACTACCTGAAACGGCAGATTGCCGATGCGCACCGTCCTGCCCGTGGGATCGCTGTTTCCAAACAGGTTCTGCTGTACCGTCGCGCCCAGCACCACCACGTTGCTGGCCCGCGTCACGTCATCCTGTGAAAAGTTTGCGCCCTTGGCAAAGTCCCAATTGCGGATATCAAAGTATCGCGGCTCAGTGCCGGTAATGCGCGTGCTCCAGTTCTGATTGTCCGCGACGACCAGAGCGCTCGCGCCCGCTCCCGGAGCTACCTGCCCAATCGTCGGGACCTGCTGCTGGATCGCCTTCATATCGTCATAGACAAGTGTCTTCGTGGCGCCGCCACCCAGCCGTATGCCGCCTTTGTTTACGCTTCCTGAGCTGATGTACAACAAATCAGTTCCCATCGACGCAATCTGATCTTGCACCTGTTGCTGCGCGCCCTGCCCCAATCCCACCGTGGCGATCACCGCTCCCACGCCGATCACAATACCCAGCATCGTGAGCAGTGAACGCATCTTGTTCCTGGTCAACGCCCGTACCGCTATTCGTAAAATCGCTATGAAATCCATATAACCCCCGTTTGTAAACCAATTGCCAGAATTGCCACTATTGCCAAAGATCGCCGAAATTGAACTTCTCTGTGTTCCTCTGCGCTAATGTCTTTTCGGATCACGTGCGATCATCCGATCTCGCTCTTCTCCGCGCCTCCGCGCCTCCGTGGTAGGTTTTTGTTTTTCCGATCACGGCGATGGCGGCGATCACGGCGATCTTTAATCCTCGTCCACCGTCGGCAAGCTCTTCAGCACCTCCGCCGCTCGCGGCCGATTGTGCACCGGATCGTCATGCCGTATTTTTCCGTCGCGGAACACCACCGTCCGCTTTGCAAACTGCGCGATGTCCGGCTCGTGCGTCACCAGAACAATCGTGAGTCCGCTGTCATTCAGATCCTGAAAGATCTGCATGATCTCCACGGACGTTCTGCTGTCCAGGTTTCCCGTCGGCTCGTCGGCCAGCAGGATTGCCGGCTTGTTCACCAGCGCCCGCGCAATCGCCACACGCTGCTGCTGTCCGCCGGAAAGCTGCGACGGGAAATGGTCCATCCTCTCGCCCAGCCCGACCAACTCCAGCACTTCTTTTGCCCGCGCCTGGCGCTGCTCTTTTGCCATCTGCGCATACAGCGTGGGCAATTCAACGTTCTCCAACGCCGTGGTGCGTGAAAGCAGGTTGAATCCTTGGAATACAAATCCCAGCTTGCGATTGCGAATGGCCGCCAATTGCTTCTTGTCCAGGCTGGAAACATTCGTTCCTTCCAGGATGTAATCGCCGCTCGTCGGTTTATCCAGGCAGCCCAGCATATTCATGAACGTTGATTTGCCGCTGCCGCTGGAGCCCATAATCGCTACAAACTCGCCCGGCTCAATCGTCATGTCCACGCCGCGCAGCGCATGCACCTTGGTCTCGCCCAGGTCGTAAAACTTGTGCACGTCCCGCACCTGGATCACCGGGCTGCCACTCGCCAGAATTCCATTGGTCGTGAGTTCCGGCTTCATCACCGAATCTGCATTCACTTCAACTTGTTCAAGCGTTGCCATAAAGTCCTCTCAATTTCTGTCCTTATTCCTGATCCGCGATCATCCGCGCGGTATAGTCTTGCTTTTGCCCAACCTTATCTGCGTCTCCGCGCCTCCGCGGTGAGCTTGCCTTTCCGATCCCGCGCGATCACGGCGATGGCGGCGATCACGCGCGATCTTCAGGTTTTTACCTTCCTGCCCGTCCGCCGCCGGCTCCACGCGTTGCGCCCATGCCCGGCGCAGCCGACGTCGCAGCAGCAGTCTTGTTGGCCGCCGCCGAACCAGTTACCACCTGGTCCTGCGGATT
>JBAVUZ010000163.1:0-1676 GCA_049697035.1 Candidatus Angelobacter sp.
TCAGTGTGCTGGTCGCGGAAATAGCCAAAAGCGTCACCATGCCATTTCTGGCCGCCGCTCTTGGTCACAATATTGATCGCGCTGCCATCGGTAAAGCCGAACTCGGCGGCGAAGGCGTTGCGGTTTACCTGGTATTCCTGGATTGCGTCCACGGGAAGATTGGTGACGCGGTATTGGCCGGTGCCATATTCGTTCTCGCCGCCATCGATGGTGGAAAGATTGTTGCGGCCGTTGCTGCCACCGATGGAAAAGCCGGTTGTCAGGTATCCGGTAAAGCCGGGGTTCTGCGCGCGTGTGGAATCTGAGTTGCTCACGCCGGGAAGCGTGTAAACGTCATTGGTAAAGTTGCGGTTCAGGTTGGGCAGTTCCTGCACCTGGAGCGAATTAATAGTGTTGGCCTGCTGCGATTGCTCAGTCTGGATCAGCGGGATGTCCTCTCCCGTAACCTCAACCACCTCAGTGGTTACACCGACTTTTAAATGGACGTCATAGGTCGCGCTCTGGCCCACGGTAAGTTCCAGGGCTTTGAACACTTCCTTGGAAAACCCAGTGGCGACCGTGGTGACCTGATAATGGCCAGGCTGCAAGGCCGACAAGCGATACGCGCCGTCTGACCCGGTTTTGACCACCTTGGAGATGCCCGTGCTTGTATTGGTGGCCGTGATTGTGGCCCCGGCGACCACGGCGCCAGCCTGATCCATCACGGTTCCACGCAAAGTTGCGGTGGCGTAATCCACCTGGCAGAAGAGCGTTGGCGTCATCAGAACAGCAAATACAAGTACGGCAAGAATGAAGTTTCTGGACTTCATTGGGGGGTCTCCTTGGCGCGAATGTGTTGACATGAACAAAATGAATGGTCAGTCATTCACCGCTTAGAAATTAGGGCTAAAATCCTCGCAAGGGAGTGAATCATTATTCTGCACCGGAGTCAAATATTTATTGGTTCAGGGTATTGGGCAGGGCAGGATGGGGAGGCTTCTCCAGACAAGGCACTTCCACGCCGGCGACTTCGGGCGAGACCGGAGCCTGACCATTGTGGAGGGACAATGAGGGCCTAGACGGCGGCTTTTTTGCGCCGACGCCACTCTTCCGCCGTAATCTCCCAAATCTCTGAAGGCAAACGGCCAGAAACGTAGTCGCGGTCTTCCCTGGCAATCACCCGCATGCCCTGTTTTTCGGATATCCGCCGTGATCCGGTATTGGCAATGGCCTTGGGAACACGCAACACCGGGAATTTGAGCACTTCAAACCAGTAATCTGTCACTGCATCACAGGCCTCGGTCATTAAACCTTTCCGCTGCCACGGAAGGCCAAGCCAGAAGCCGCGATTATCGGTTTCACTACGGAACAGGCTGATTGCGCCGATCAATTGGTCCGGGGCGGATTTCAGCCGAAGCGTCCAGGCCCATTCCTCGCCACGCGCGACGGCAGGGAGAGTAATGTCGCGATAGAACTTATAAGCGCCATCTGGCGGATAAGGCCAAGGCACAGCATTTCTGATATAGCGAACGATCTCCCAGTGCGGGAACAGCGCTTGTGCCTGCTCGGCGTCGGAGAGTTCCAAAGGACGCAGGATCAGGTGACTTGTTTTGAGGATCGGGGTCATGGAATTTTAAAATTCAAGAACCTGAAATTTAGCCGGCTTTTGCTCGCGGCTTCTCCGCTTGCTCTTTCTC
>JBAVUZ010000164.1:0-6615 GCA_049697035.1 Candidatus Angelobacter sp.
CAGCGGGGTTGAGGATCGACAGCGGAGTGGAAGAGCGAGATGAGATTGGCGTTTACTACGATCCTTTGCTGGCCAAGGTGATCGCGTACGCCGACGATCGCGAGTCGGCTATTCGACGGCTGACAAACGCCCTGCGGAACTTCGCTGCACAGGGCGTGCAGACCAACCGCGAGTTTCTGATTGCGATGCTGGAGTCAGAAGAATTCAGGGATGGTAGGGCTCATACTGGCTTTCAGCTGTCTGCTTCAGCGAAGGTCGATGAAGAACTGGACCGGGTCTTCTGCTCGGTCACGTGCGCTTACATCGAGCGAACAGAGCATGCCCAACGCAGGATTCTTCCGTCGATACCGCCGAGATTTCGCAACAATCCCACGCCTGCACCGGCGATGAAATTCGCTGTCGGCGAAAGGGAATACGAGGTTAGCGAGTCGCGAGACCCAATCGGCACACTTTCTATCGGGACAGACCACATCAACGCGCTGGTGAAAGGTGTGCGCTATCGCTTTGACATTTATCAGCGCGGGGCCGACTATTATGTCCGCTCAAGCCTGGGACAGCAGCGAGTTACGCGGCTGCCGCGCTTCCCGGAAAAGACCGCAAGCGGGCTGCACCAGAGCGCGAATTCGCCTATGCCGGGGCAGGTGCTGCGCATTCTGGTGGCGGAAGGCCAGGCTGTAAGACCGGGGGATGGATTAATCGTGCTGGAAGCCATGAAAATGGAGCAAACTATAAAGGCCACAATTCAGGGCGTGGTGCGGGCGGTGCTGGTAAAGCCCGCCGAGGTTGTGGCCCCAGGACAGATGCTCGTCGAGATTGAAGCCGTGGAGGATGCCAATGAGCACGCAAGCAGTACAGCAGCAAAGCACTGAATATCCTTACTTCACTGAAGAGCACGAACTCATACGGCAGACGGTTTCGCGCTTTTGCCGGGAAGAGATTGCTCCGTTCGCGGCGGAGTGGGACGACGAAGGCATTTTTCCGCGCGAGCTTTTCACCAAGGCTGGCGCGCTGGGTATGTTTGGTATCCGCATTGATCCCAAGTGGGGCGGCAGTGGGCAGGACTGGTGGGCCACGGCGGCCTACGTTGAAGCCATGGCCCACTCTGACAGCGGCAGCATCAACATGGCGTTCCTGGTGCAGTCTGACATGGCGCTGCCCGTGATCCAGGAGCTAGGCACGGAAGAACAGAAAGCCGAATTCATTCCGCGGGCAGTAACCGGCGAATGGATCGGCGCGCTGGGCATCAGCGAGCCGGGCGGCGGATCTGACGTGGCGGCAATCAAGACGCGCGCGCGCATTGAAGGCGGCGACCTGATCATCTCCGGACAGAAGCTGTGGATCACCAACGGCACGCGGGCCGACTACATTGTGCTGGCTGTCCGCACGGGCGGTGAAGGCCACAAAGGAATTTCGCTGGTGCTGTTCCCGACAAAGACAAAAGGTTTCTCTGTGGGCAAGAAGCTGAAGAAGATCGGCAACCTGGCGTCAGACACGGCGGAGCTGTTCTTCGACGAATGCCGCTTGCCGCTGCGCTACATTCTGGGCGAACGCGACAAAGGCTTTTATTACATCATGGAAAATTTCCAGGGCGAGCGGCTGGTGGCTTCACTCGGCGCGCTTGCGGCAATGGACAAAGCCCTGCGCTGGGCCATTGAATATGGACACGAACGGAACGCCTTCGGCCAGCCGATTGGAAAATTCCAGATCTGGCGGCACCGCTTTGCTGAACACCTTACAGCCGTGGAGGCAGGACGCTGGCTGACGTATCGCGCTTTGGATCTCGTCAATCATGGCAAGCGCGCTGTGCGCGAGATCACCATGGCCAAGCTTTACACCACAGAGCTCTCACAAAAGATTGCTTACGACTGCATGCAGATTTTTGGCGGCTTCGCCTATACCACGGAATATCCCATTGGGCGCATGTGGCGCGATCTGCGTTTGAACACGATTGGGGCGGGCGCTTCAGAAGTGATGAAAGAGATTATTGCGAAGGAAGAGAAGTTGTAAAGACAGCCACTAGCTCCTAGCCACTAGCCTCTTAGCAGCAAGCCCTTAGCTTTTTCGTTGTCGAGGACCTGTAGATATTGTCTAGTTGGTATGTGGTTTTGGGTAAAGGCTAGAAGCTAGAGGCTACAAGCTAAACATGACTGACCTTGAGTACAACCTGATTCACCGCTTCAACATAGGCGATGCGTTGCGCCGCAGCGCGGCCCGCACGCCGCAGCAGCGCGCCATCCACTTTATGGGACGCGAACTCACGTATGCAGAGCTGGACGCGCTGGCCAATCGCATGGCGCGCAAGCTGATCGCAAGCGGCATGGGACGTGGCGATTCGGTGGCCATCTTTGCAACGAACTCGCCGGAATACGTGGCCGCATTCTTTGGCTGCGCGCGCATCGGCGTGGCGCTGGTTCCCATCAACCTGATGTTTACCGCGGAGGATGTTGCGTATGTTTTCGAGAAAACGCGGGTGAAGACGCTGCTGGTTGAGCCGATGTTTCAGCCCAAAGTCCTTGCTCCGCCGACAAACTGCTTTGTGCTAGACGACAAATTTCGCGAGTCATTGAATGAATTTGACTCTGCGCCGGTTGAGCAATTGGTTGAGAGCGAATCGACGCACCTGATTATCTTTACCAGTGGAACCACGGCCAAGCCAAAGGGCGTGGTGCTGACACACCTGAATTTTTACGCTTACCTGTTGGCCAGCTACGCCGACTATGGCCGCGACACCACCATGAAGTATCTGCTGGCGCTGCCCATGTTTCATGTGGCCGGGCTGGTGATGACCTTTGGCTGTTTTGCTTCTGGCTGTGAAAGCGTGATCATTCCGCTGCCCAAGCCGGAGCAGATTGTCCACGCCATCGCCGTGCAGAAAGTGACCTCGCTCTCATTGCCGGCGACAGTATGGGTCGGGCTGATCAGTATGCCGCTGATTGAAGCCGTGGACCTTTCCAGTCTCAAGCGGCTGTTCGTATTTCAATATCTACCTACGCCGGTCTTCCAGCGCTGGCGTCGCATTGCGCCGCAGGCGGAGTGGATCAACTGCTGGGGACAGACTGAGACCACGGCGCTGGGATCGACAACGCCGCCGTCTGAGCTGGGGAAAATGCTCGCAATGCCAGATCCGATTGGCGTCCGGCATGTGCCGCTCGAATTGCGCATTGTGGATGAAGAGATGAAGGACGTTGAGCATGGCAAGCCGGGCGAGATTGTGCTGCGCGGGCCGTGTTGTTCGCCGGGATATTTTGAGGACCCAGGGGCGAACGAGGCGCTCTTCCGCGGCGGCTGGCATCACACCGGCGACGTGGCGCGCGTGGACGAGCACGGCTGGCTGTATTTTCTTGATCGCAAGAAAGACATGATCAAGAGCGGCGGAGAAAACGTTTCCAGCCAGGAAGTGGAAGAAGCCATTGCGGCGCATCCGAGCGTGGCCGAGGTGGCGGTGGTGGGGCTGCACGATCCTTACTGGATTGAAAAAGTTGTGGCCTGTGTGGTCCCGATGCCGGGGAAGCAGGTGAATGAAGAGGAGTTGATGGCGCATGCGCGATCGAAGCTGGCCAGCTTTAAAGTGCCGAAAGAAATTCACGTGATGAGCGAGTTTCCTAAGAATCCCACGGGCAAGGTACTGAAGCGCGTACTGCGTGAGCGGCTGAACGGTGAAGCGGCCGGAGCCGCGCAATGATCCAACACTCGACTCAGGCAAAGGCGGCACGATGATCAGGATAGCCAACGGCTCTGCTTTCTGGGGCGACTCCGCAGAAGCGCCGCTTGAGCTGTTACGCGGCGGCCCGTTGGACTATCTGACGCTTGACTACCTGGCTGAAATCACGATGTCCATTTTGCAGAAGCTCAAGGCGCGAGATCCTCGCGCTGGGTACGCGCATGATTTTGTCGGAGTGATCAAGCGCGGCGCGAAGGATATTGTGGAACGCGGCGTTAAGGTGGTCACAAACGCGGGCGGCATGAATCCCGTAGGTTGCAAGGATGCCGTGGCTGCGGTGCTGCAAGCTGCGGGTTACGGCGGAAAAGTAAAGATCGGTGTCGTTACGGGCGATGACATCATGCCGCAGCTCGATCAGATGCTGGGGAGCGGAATCCCGTTCACCAATATGGATAGCGGCGAGCCGCTTAGCGCGATTCGCGCACGAGTGCAAAGCGCGAATGTTTATTTTGGCGCGTTCCCGATTGCCGATGCGTTGTGCCGCGGCGCGGGCATTGTGATCACGGGCCGCTGCAATGACGCCGCGCTGGCACTTGGCCCAATGGTGCGAAAGTTTGGCTGGAAACCCGACGACTGGGACAAGATTGCCGCCGGAACGATTGCGGGGCACGTGATTGAATGCGGAGCGCAGTGCACAGGCGGCAACTGCCAGGCTGACTGGGAATCGATACCAGACATTGCCAACATTGGTTATCCAATTGTTGAAGCGGAGCCCGACGGCACATTTGTCGTCACCAAACATGCCGGCACAGGCGGTCGCGTGAACGTGGCAGGCGTTACAGAGCAGTTGCTGTACGAGATCGGCGATCCGAAGAGCTACATTACGCCGGACGGAATTGCCGATTTCACAAGGATCCGGCTGGAACAACAGGGTCCGGACCGCGTGCGAGCTTCGGGCATCAAGGGCCGCGCGGCGACAGATCAGTACAAAGTTTCCATTAGTTATTCCGCAGGCTTTAAAGCGGTGGGCACGCTGGCGTATTCTTGGCCGGATGCGTATAAGAAAGCGCGTGCGGCGGACAAGATATTGCGGCAGCGGATGGATCGCCTGGGGCTAAAGCTGGAGGCGATTCATTCAGAATTTGTCGGCGTGAATGGCTGTCACGGAGAAATGTCTGGCGAGCCCGCGAATGATATTGCCGAAGTGGTGCTGCGCATCGGCGCGCGCGCCATGGAGAAAGCGCCGGTGGAACGCTTCCTGAAAGAAATTATTCCGATTGCCCTGAATGGGCCGCCGTCGGTCACGGGACTGAGCGCGGGGCGCAGCAAAGTGGATGAGATCATCGCGTACTGGCCGGCGTTGATTCCCAAGGCGGCAGTCGCGCCAGAGGTGGAAGTGGTGAGCGTTTGATTGGGAAAAGCAAAACCATACCGCTGATGAACACAGATGACAGTGATTTGCGCGGATAGGAAGGAGAGAGCATGAGGGCATTGTTGTTACTGCTAGTATTGTGTGCCAAGCCAGTCCTGGCGCAACATGCACCTGAGGGTATCTGGCAAGGCTACGATGGCGAATGGAAACATGTTACGAGCCAGTTGGTAGCGCTGGCCGAGGCGACGCCGGAAGATAAATTTGCATGGCGTCCGGCGAAGGGAGTGCGCTCCACCAGCGAAGTCTATATGCATATTGCGCTGGCGAATTTCTATCTGCTAAGCACTACGGGGCCCAAGATGCCTGACGATCTGAAAGAAGACGCGGAGAAGACCGTTACCGCGAAGGCCGAAGTGATCAAATGGCTGAAGCGCTCCCTGGAAGCGGTGAGGGCTGCGCACCTGGCGGAAAAGCCAGCCGACCTGCAGCGCAAAGTACATATCGCCGACCGGGATGCAACGGTGGACGGAATGTATCTGCGCATTATCATTCATGCCAACGAGCACATGGGACAGCTGGTGGCGTACGCGCGCATGACCGGCGTTGTGCCGCCGTGGTCCCAATGAAAATTCAGCTCGTAAAAATCGCACATGCACGTTCAGGAGACAAGGGCGATGACGCTAACATCGGCCTAATCGCGCTAAAGCCGCAGGACTATCCGGTCCTGGTTCGTGAGGTAACGGCAGAGCGGGTGAAGAAACATTTTGGCGGCTTGTGCCGGGGCGATGTGGAGCGCTACGAGCTGCCCAACCTGCACGCGCTGAACTTTGTGCTGCATCACGCATTGGACGGCGGCGGGCTGGTTTCACTGCTTATGGACAACCAAGGCAAGACCTACGGCGCGGCGCTGCTGCGAATGGAGATTGATGTACCGTAAGATTCTTTATGAACTGCGCGACGGAGTTGCGCGGATCACGCTGAACCGTCCGGACAAGCGCAACGCGCTGGATAGCGAGATTGTCGCCGAACTCAAGGCGGCGTTCAACGCGTCGGCTGCGGACGACGCGTGCCGCGTGGTGCTGCTGACAGGGGCGGGAACTGATTTTTGTTCAGGCGCCGACTTGGCGAACCTGGAAAAGACGGCGCAAAACAGCGTGCTGGACAACATGGCCGACGCGCGATCTACCGCCGATCTCTTTCTGATGATGCGCAACCATCCTCGTCCGGTGATTGCGGCAGTGCAGGGACGAGCGCTGGCCGGTGGTTGTGGCATCGCCACTGCTTGCGACATTATTCTAGCGTCGCAGTCAGCGCAATTTGGTTATCCCGAAGTGAACATCGGTTTTGTTCCGGCGATGGTGATGGCGATCTTGCGGCGGTCGGTTTCAGAAAAAGCGGCATTTGAACTGGTAGTGACAGGCGAGACGGTTTCCGCGGCGCGCGCGCATGAGCTTGGGTTGGTGCATCGGGTGTTTGCCGACGAAAAGTTTTCTTCGGAAGTCGAAGGTTATGTGGAGAAACTGGCTGCGAAATCGGCTTCAGCCGTCATGCTCTCCAAACGGCTGTTGTACAACATGGACTC
>JBAVUZ010000165.1:0-3751 GCA_049697035.1 Candidatus Angelobacter sp.
CTTAAGTTCCAGGTCGCAGGCATAATTAAAGACCTTGAGCGGCTGAAATTGCTGTATGAGCTATTCGCGGAAACGCTGGAAGAACTTTGTCGCATGGGCTCAGCTTCTCAGCAAAAGCCCCCAATAACGATCACGTAGCATCCTCAAGAAGCCACGGAGCAGGGCACGGCTTGATCAGGCCGTGCTCCCCAAAAAGCAGAAATGCCGGCATCGCGCCCATGGCGGCGTTGTTTCCGGGAGGCGAGCGCCTTATGTTCTAATGAACATGTTCTAATCAAGATGGGATGATAAGTCCCGGGCTTGATGAATCCTGGGCACGATAAAGACTGTTTCATCGCAGCCACAAATACCGTTCACGCTATAAGCAGAAATCTATGGGATGGCTATCTTCGATATTGCGCATGCTGGCGCCCATTGCGGTGGAGCACGGCGGAAATGTCTTACGCGACTCAATCCGGGCGCGCGCGGCCCAGGGGCAGTCGCAACCGGGCGCGCCTGCGGGGCCTGATCCGCTGCAACTGCTTGCCGCCGAGGTTGACCAGCTTAAAGGGTACGTGCTGGGCCTGAAGACAGACCTTGAAACGCTGAACAATGTGGCTGCCGAACGTGAAGAGCGCCTGCGCCGCTGGTTACTGGCGCTGCTGGTATGGAACATTGTAATGACGATTGGCCTGGTGGTGCTGGCCGTGGTTGCGCTGCGCTATTGACCCATTCATGAAGTTCCAGTTGGATGTAATCATTCTTGGCGGCGGAGCGGCCGGCCTGATGTGCGCCGTTGAAGCCGGCAAGCGCGGACGGCGCGTGGCCGTGCTGGAGCGGGCCGAGCGCATCGGCAAAAAGATTTTGATTTCCGGCGGCGGGCGCTGCAACTTTACCAACCTGCATTGCCGTCCGGAAAACTTCATCTCCGCCAACCCGCACTTTGCCAAGTCCGCGCTGGCGCGTTACACGCCTGCTGATTTTATTGCGCTGGTGGAAAAACACGGCATTGCCTATCACGAAAAAACTCTGGGACAGCTTTTCTGTGATGGATCGGCGCAACAGATAGTGACCATGCTGGAAGCGGAATGCCGCGCAGCGGACGCACGCATCCAGACCAACGTGAACGTGGAGCAGGTATCGACGGCAGACGGTTTTCTGCTGCGCGCAGGTGATGACGAGTTTCACGCTGAGTCGCTGGTGGTGGCCACAGGCGGGCTGTCGATTCCCAAGATGGGCGCTACAGGGTTTGGTTACGATCTGGCGCGGCAGTTTGGACTGAAGATGGTTGAGCCGCGGCCAGCGCTGGTGCCGTTTACGTTGAATAAAAATGACGCCGCGCATTTCTGCGATCTGGCTGGCGTTTCGGCGGAAGTTATAGCGTCGATTGAGGCGCAGAGCTTTCGCGAAAAGATGTTGATCACGCACCGTGGCCTGAGTGGCCCGGCGATCTTGCAGATATCTTCCTACTGGAAACCGGGACAAGCTGTTTCGCTGGATCTTGCGCCGGAGCGTGAGCTGACCGCTGAACTGCGTGAGCCAAAAGCGCGGCGGGATTTGGCTTCTGCCAAGGCGGCGTTTAAGGCTTTTCTGCCCAACCGCTTGGCGGAACGCTGGCTTGACGTGAATCCGCCGCATGGCTGGAGCAATCATGCGCTGGACGAACTTGAAAGGCTTGCGCACAACTGGCAGATTACTCCCGCAGGAACTGAGGGTTACGCGAAAGCTGAAGTCACCGCCGGCGGCGTGGACACGAATGAGCTGTCAGCCAAGACCATGGAAAGCCGCAAAGTTCCAGGGCTGTATTTCATCGGTGAAGTGGTGGATGTGACCGGCCACCTGGGCGGTTTCAATTTTCAGTGGGCATGGGCGTCAGGATTCAGCGCGGGGCAGGCGGCGTAAGAGCCAAATTTCACCGCTGATCGGAAATAGCAGTTGGCGCGCAAATATTGGTGGAACACTTGAAGGCGTTTTGCTCTGTAAGCATTCTCATCACCAGATCACGCGCGATCATGGCGATCCTCAGTCCACTCTCAGCGCATCCACTGGATTCAACTGCGCTGCGGCATTCGCTGGTCGATATCCGAAAAGCACGCCGACTCCGGTGGAAAGCAGCAGCGCAAAAAATACGGCGATCCATGAGACGGAGAGTGGCACCGCACGCTCACTCAGGCCAACGGCAAACCAGATCGTCGCCAAAGCAATCACCACGCCGATAATCGCCCCGGAAAGGCTGATGAACACGGCTTCCAGCACAAACTGCAATCGGATTTCCGCGGTGCGCGCGCCCAGTGCTTTGCGAATCCCGATTTCATGCGTTCGCTGGGCAACATTCACAAACATGATGTTCATGATCCCAGTTCCGGCGGTGATCAGCGTGAGCACAGCCACGCCAATGAGTACCAGACTCATCGCCAGAGAAACGGTATGCACCGTGCCCAAAACCGACGACAGGTTCTGGACTTCATAGCGCGCCACCTTGCGATGCCGGCTGTGAATCAGGCTTTCCATTTCAGATGTCATCGCGGGCACTTCATCGGATGACGCAGACTGCGCGTAGATGACTTGAAAAAAATCTTCGCCCGTAACGGTCTTGATCAGCGGGAAGGGAACCAGCACGGTTTCATCCTGGATCTCCGATTGCCCAAAGGTCGGAACGCCTTCGCGAAATACGCCGATGATGGTGCAGCGCAGGTGCTCCAGTTGCAGCGGATGGCCAATGGGTGATTCGCGGCTAAAAACGTCCTCCGCAATGTGTTCGGTAACCAGGCAGACTTTGGCGCGCGAAACAAAGTCTTCCGCATCAAAGTAGCGGCCGGAGACCATGACCAGCTTGCGAATCGTCTGGAACTCTTCCGTCACGCCCACCAGGCGCGCGCGCACCACCTTGCCACGCAGCCTGAAGTCGAAAGGAATATCGTAAGTTCCGGCGGCTGCGGTAACCATTGAGAGCGATTGCCGGACTGCCGCCAGATCGCCGGCGGAAAGTTCGTCGTCCGGTATTGTGGGAACGCCGTTGCGGTCCAGCGCGGCATATGCCAGGTTCGCGCCAATGCCTTCAATCTGGCCCACAACGTAAGCTTTTCCCGTGGAAGCAATCGTAATTACCAGCACAATCGCGGCGCTGCCAATCATCACGCCCAGCATGGTCAGGAACGCCTTCACCTTGTCCACGCCAAGCGCGTCCACGGCCAACCGAATGCTCTCCTGCCATTGCATCATTTACTTGTGTCGCCCTTCACGGAATCGGAAGATTGCTAAACAGATAGTTGCCCGCGTTTTCCGCCACCACGTGCAGATTGCCCGGCCCAACGAGTTGTTCAAGGTGATTTTTTTCGCTTCCGTACGCCAGCAGGTAACAGCGCGAGTGCGCCTGCCACAACGCGGCGAACTTCGCATCGTCAATAAATACATTCGGTGCGCCCGGCGCATACGATCCGTATTCAAGGTTGTTACTGCGGCCATTCAGCAGCAGGGCAGTCCGTCCGGTGTAAAAAAAGACGGAGGAGAAAGCGTAATAAGCGTCGGCTTCCACCAGTTGTCCCGGCGGTGACTTCATCAGGCTTTGTGCCAGCGGATAAGAGCCGAGATAGCCGTCAAAGCGGACCAGCGCCAGCCGCGCGGCTTGGAAGAAAATGACCATTCCAATGGCGACTGCCAAGACTGTTCTGGTGATGTTGTTGCGCCACAGCGTTAGTCCCGCCGCGATAGCTGTAAACGCAACCACGGCCAGCGCCAGCGGCAGCTTCAAATAGGCAAACGCATTGAGCGT
>JBAVUZ010000166.1:0-2693 GCA_049697035.1 Candidatus Angelobacter sp.
GCGTGACAACAATCCAAACGGACCGCAGCGGGCAGAGCGGGACAACCGATCGTCGTCCCGCTCTCCCGCTGCGGTAGTCAGGGTTTGCAACTTGCAGGTGTTGTCGAGGTGTCGGGGTTAGTGCATAGCGGTCCCAGGCCGGTTTTGGAGTCCGGCAGGCTGATCATTGCCACAGGGCCGGATTTGTGTTCGCCGTTGAACGGCTTTGGTTTCGTCGGATCAAAGCCACAGCTCTTCGCCGCATTAGGATCATCGAACCAGAAGCCGACGTGGAACGTATTCGTCGGAGCCAGCCGCACATCGGGATCAAAGCCAAAGATGTCATCCAGCAGGATTGTCTGGATGCGTACGTGGCCGTTGTCACTGTGCTGAACCTGAATGTCAGACTGGTACCACGCCAGCCCAAAGCTGCCGTTGAACACGTTGGTGAACGCCGGATCTTTCGTGCCGTCGGCCAGCAGCGGGCTGCGCTGCACGGTGAACAGATCAAAGGCCAGCCCCGGACGGATGCCGTCCAGGTCAAGAATCAGCGTGTCATTATTCTTCCCGCGGATCACAGTCGCGCGCGCCCGTGGCTCCTCAGTGTTGTTGGCCCGCAGGCAGCCAATCGTATCCGGATTCGGTACCAGGTTAAAGGTAATCTCGTCGGCCTTCTGGGCTGTGGCAACGCCAGAGAGCGCCAGCGCCATGGTGGCAACCAGCAGTCCGCCTGCGATTTTATGAGCGGCTTTTTCAAGCCATTGGTTTCTAGTGCGATTGTCGTTCACTTATTTCTCCTTATTATTTTCTAGGACGTGTTACTTGTTTTCCCCTGGGTTCGTTCACCTCTGCGAATCGAGCGGTCCTCGATTGGAAAAAAGTTAGTGTTTGAATCCCGGAGCTGAGGGCCGTTCCAGCAGGTATTCAAGACCGGGCTGGAACGTATTCACGGGAGGCGCGGACGGTGCTGGACGCACGGCCGTCTCTTCTCCCACAACATCCACGCCCGGTTCTCCTTTTGCGGTCCATATCTGGATAAGCTGTGAGGTCTTTGTATGGGTGTTGAACACCAGCTTCGGTGAGATTGCCACGCCGCCTGCCGTTCTGGACTTGGTTGTGATCGAAGCGACGAAGCGCTCGTGCTCATCGCGCATCGCCACGATTCCTGGACCGGCCATAATGAAGTCATAGCGGCCAGGCTTGAACGTCCGGTCGCCGATCTGAAACTTGAACGGCACGTAGGAGGAAAGCACCTGATAGCTTTTGGCCTCCGCCACGGTGGGCAGCAAAGTTGCGAATGAAGTTGCCAGTGAAGCCGCAATCAGCGTCGATAGCAGGAGCCGTCTCACGGCGTTCCATGTTCTGATGACCACCGTTTTCCATGGTTGGCGCCGCAAAATGTCGTACACCGCAAGCACGGCGGATGAGTTGTAGTCGCGTGGTTCTGCGTTCGGAAGAGAATTGGACACGGCAGTTTTTCTCCTTACATCAATTTTTTTTTGAATCTTCTGGTGGCCGCCGCGAATCGTTGGCTACATAGATTGCAACTGCCACTTCTGCATTAGGCATCACCAGGGTTTCGGGAGTCCTTCCTGCACGATTGCTTATTTGTGATTTATTTAGGAGCAAGCTATGCCGAGAATTGCCGTATACCGCTTCGGCCCGTTTGAGCTCGACGGGGCGGAGTATCGCCTGTTGCGCAATGGCGTTGAAGTTCCGTTGCAGCTCAAGGCGTTTGAAACTCTTTGCATACTTGTGGAGCGCGCTGGTCGCTTGCTCACCAAGGACGAACTGCTGCGCCAGCTCTGGCCCGGCACCATTGTGGAAGAGAACAATCTCAACAAAAACATTTCCATGCTGCGCAAGGCGCTGGGTGAGTGCGCCGCCGGCCAGTCTTATATAGAGACCGTGCCGCGCGTGGGCTATCGCTTTGCCGCGCCGGTTGAGCAGGTATCTGCGGCCGGACCTACATTAGTGATGGCTCATGAACCGCGTCCAGCGCCTCCGCGACGCAAGTCCGTTGCCGTGCTCTATTTTGAAAACCTGAGCGGTAATTGCGAAGACGAATATTTTCGCGACGGCATGACGGAGGACGTAATCACCGAGCTGGAAAAGATCCGTGAGCTTCGCCTGTTTCCGCGCTCCTCCGTGCTGGCGTTTCGCGACAAACCCGCGCCCGTCACCCAGGTTGGCGAGCAGCTATGCGCTGATTTTGTTATGGAAGGCAGCATCCGCCGCGCCGGAGACCGTCTTCGCATTACCGCGCGGCTTGCCGAGACCACCAGCGGCCACTCTGTGTGGGCTGAGCGTTACGATCGTCGGCTGGAAGACGTCTTTGCCATCCAGGATGAGATTGCCCAGAGCATCGCGCTGGCGTTGCGCGTGGTGCTTACGGAAAAAGAAAAGCACGAAATCGAGAAAGTACCCACCAGCAACATCCAGGCATATGACTATTACCTGCGCGGCCGCAAGTTCCTGTACCAGCTGCGCTGCCCAAGCCTGGAATTTGCCCGGCAGATGTTCGCGCGCGCCATCGTCATTGATCCGAAATACGCGCGTGCTTATGCCGGCGTGGCTGACTGCTCTTCATTCCTGTATATGTGGTTTGACGCCTCGGAAGATAATTTGCGCGAGGCCCGTTCCGCCAGCCGCCGCGCGGTGGAACTTGATCCCGAATCTCCGGTTACGCATGCGTCGCTCGGCTTGGCGCTGTT
>JBAVUZ010000167.1:0-4716 GCA_049697035.1 Candidatus Angelobacter sp.
CTATATTACCTGCCGCGCCCGGGAAGGAAATTGCCAAGCAGAGACGTGTTCCTGTCGGTAGCTCGGGTTGGTGCCATCAGCCAGCAGGACAGAGGTCGAAAACGCACGAGAAAAAGCGGCCTTCTTGCAAGCCGCTTTTGTACCCTAATTTTCCCGCATGCTATTTTGGTGGCGGAGTGGTGGTCTTCTTGGTAGCCTTCTTGCCGCCTTTGTGCCCTTTTGTCGCAGACTTGGTTTTTGTGGAGCCGGCTGTCTGCGTTTTGGTCTTTCCCGGAGGCAGCGGTTGCGGGTTCAACGAGCTCTTGTCGCCCCCGGTCTGCGCCAGAGCAAGGCCGGCGCCCAGGAACAACGTGATCACCAATGTAAATATCTTCTTCATTCCATTCTCCGTATCAAATTTTTATTGGGGCCCTTAGGCTTGTTTAACCCCGGATGCGGCTGAGAGTTGCTGCTAGTTCAAACCGATGTCGCAATGGAAAAAGCGGCCGCAATCGGCCGCTTTGATTGCAGAGTCTGCAGAAAGCCTATTTCGGGGGTGGGGTGGTGGATTCGGAGCCCTTCTTAGATTTCTTGCCGCCTTTGTGGCCTTTGGTTTTGGTCTTGGTCGTGGCCTTTTTCCCTGAAGCGGTTGAGGTGCTTGCGGTCTTGTCTGTGGATCCTCCGGTTGCCTGTGCCAACGAAAGGCTAGCGCCGAGCAGCAGTGTAAATGCGATTGTAAGTAGCTTCTTCATTAGTCTCCTTCAGAGGGATATCAGTTTTTTGGAATCCTTCAACTCTGTAAAGAATTGTTGCGCAACATTTTAAGCAGAGAAGCTGGAAAAAGGAAAGCATTCTTCTGGAGACCAAAAAAAGCGGCCCGCTAAGGCCGCTTGGGGTAACGATGAATACTAATTTATTTGGGTGAGGGGCTTGCTGCTGGCGCGGGAGTCCCTTCTGTGGACTTCTTACTTTTCTTGGTTTTCTTGGCGCCGTGTTTGTGATGCTTCTTGGTGGTGGTCGATGTGCCGGTCTTTGTCTGGTCGCCGCCAGCTGGCGTCTGTCCGCTGGTGGTGCTGCCTGCCTGAGCAAAGCCCAGGGCGCCGCCGAGTACCAGAGTGCACGCGATTGTAAATAGCTTCTTCATTCTTTCTCCTTTAAAGGGAAGTTCAAAGTGTTATTACAAGAAACCCGCGCCGCGGAAAATAGTTGCGTCCTGCCGATGGGGCAGCCAGTCACCCTCTAACACGGCTAAGTGTTGGCTGGGACCTTTTGGCAGCACGCCAGAATTTCCTCCTCCGTAAGGCAGCGGTCTGAGGCTTTGGCCCGCTGGAAAATGCGGTCCACCAGCTCTTCAGAAGCGGTCATACCTTTACGCTCCAGCCAGAAGATCACGTTCGATTTGCCCGACATGGGGCCAATCTCAATGATTTGTTCCAGGCCAAAGTAATGCGAGGGTACACCGGAGTAGACGGAATTAGCCAGTTCAATATCGCCCTTCTTAAATGCCTTAATAACAGCCGCGGCATGTACTCCCGTCGCTGTACGAAAGGCATCTTCTCCCATCACGGGATAATTGCGAGGGATCGGCACGCCAGTCGCCTCCGAGACGGTCATGCAGTATTCCTTCAGCTTTGTCAGGTCCTGCTCCGCCCAGGGTGAAACGCCCATCAGCTTCAGGTTCACCAGCATCTGGTCGATCTGCGTATTCCCCACGCGTTCGCCGATGCCGAGCGCCGTGCCGTGAACGCAGTCTGCGCCTGCCGCAAGCGCAGCCAGAGAATTCGCGACAGCCAGCCCTCGATCAGAATGGCCATGCCAGTCCACGCGGATTTTCTGTCCTGAAGGCTTGACTACTTCGTCCAGTACAAAACGGATCAGCGCCTGCACGCCGCTAGGCGTTGCGTGGCCCACGGTATCGCAAATTACGATCGCCGTTGCGCCGCTGTTAATGGCCGTGGTGTAGAGCCGCTTCACCGTTTCCGGATCGCAACGTGAAGTGTCTTCGGTTACGTACATTACTTCCAGGCCCAGAGACCTTGCGTAGGTTACGGCTTTTTCCGTGGTCTGGAACAGAAAGTCGTCTGTCCAGTTTTCCGTGAAGCGGCGTATCGGGCTCGATCCCAGAAAGCACGCGACTTCAATCGCTATGCCGGCGCGCTGTGAGATTTCCGCCACCGGACGAATGTCATTCTCATGGGTGCGGGCTGCGCAGTTGGGCTTGATCTTCATCCGGCAACTTGCGATTTCCCGCGCCAGCAGCTCTACATCCGCCACCGCGCGAGGACCCGCGCCGGGCAAGCCGATATCTACAAGGTCAATGCCCAGGTCTTCCATCAGGTGCAGGATCTTAATTTTTTCGTCGATGTGCGGATCTTTTACTGAAGGCGATTGCAGGCCGTCGCGCAGGGACTCGTCGTCCAGCATGACGCGTTGTTTGGGCGCAAATTCGGTTCCGGGAAGGGAGTTCCAGTCGTAAATCAAATGAGAGTGTTTCAACATTACTTTGTTAGGCCCCGCTGCCTCAAAGCCGATTTTACGCCTAAAGAAGTCGCCGACGAAGATAGGATTTTGTGCTTTTCACGCCTCCACGCAGGCGTTTTATTAATCCTTTTGCGAACAGCAGTTCAATGAACCCGCCCATCTGCTGCCTGAAAGCCGGGCCGTATCCGTACCACCAGAGTTTTTTCATGCGCGGCATTCGGTCTGAATCCACGTACTTGGGCCACACCATTTCTTCCAGGCCAAAGCGGCCGTGCGTGCGGCCAATCCCGCTGGCCTTGATGCCGCCATGCGGAGCTTCACTGATGCCAAAGCAGGTGAGCACATCATTCACCATCACGGTGCCGGCCTGTACGCGCCGCGCCAGAGCTTCACCGCGCTTGCGGTCGTTGGTAAAAATGCATGCCGCCAGCCCGAACTCGGAATCATTGGCCAGCGTCACGGCTTCGTCTTCTGTCTTGAAGCTGCGCACCGGCAGCACCGGGCCAAAAGTTTCTTCGCGCATGATCTTCATGGAGTGGTCCACGTCTGCCAGGATGGTGGGCGCAAAAAAGTTTGGACCAAGTTGCGTGAGCGGCTTGCCGCCGGCCAGCAGCCGCGCGCCGCGTGCCAAGGCGTCTTCCACATGCGATTGCACGATGCTCAGCTGGCGCTCATGGATCATCGGGCCCATGTCGATTTCAGAATCTCGTGACTCTGGTGGCACCGGCACTCCTGTGGGTGCCCCACTCTTTGCGCCATCGCGAATTTCTCCTTCGCCTGCCTCTTGGTGGCGCAAAGGGTGGGAAGACCCCACTCGGAGCTTGTTTGTCTTCTCAACGCACTTCTCCAGAAACTTCGGATAGATTTTTTCCTGCACGTAACAGCGCTCGACCGAAAGACATGTTTGCCCGGCATTCATGAACGCGCCCCACACCGCCGCGCTCGATGCCACGTCAATGTCGGCGTCTTCCAGCACAATCATCGGGTCTTTGCCGCCCAGCTCCAGCACCACGGGCAGCAGCCGCGCGGCGGCGGCCTGGGCTACGCGTTTGCCGGTGGCGACGCTTCCGGTAAAAACAATTTTCTGGACGTTCGCGGCAAGCAGCGCTGCTCCGGCGGCGCCTTCGCCGGTGATCACCTGGAGCAAGTCCGGATCAAGGCCCGCGGCGCGCAAAAGCTTTTCCAGTTCCAGCGATGAGTAGGGCGTGAATTCTGATGGCTTCAGCACCACGGCGTTGCCGGTGGCCAGCGCCGTCAGCGTCTGTATCGACGGCAGATTGAACGGATAATTCCACGGACTGATGATGCCCACAACTCCGTAAGGCTCGCGCAGCAGCGTGCCGCTCTTGAGCTTCATCACCGGATTGCCGTGCGGCACCGGCTCAGGTTTCAAGAACGCCGGCACATGGTTCTGCAAGTACTTCACCGTGTCCAGCACCACCATCACTTCCGTGGACATCGCTTCCGCCTCGGGCTTGCCGGCTTCGCGGCTGATCACCGCAGCGACAGAATCTTTCTGGTCGCAAAGCAGCTCGGCAAAGCGAGAGAAGATGCGCATGCGATCGCGTACAGGCGTGGCCGCCCAGCGGACTTGCGCCGCGGTTGCTTTGGCTACAGCTTCAGCTATCTGGTTCGCCGCCATGTTCGGCAGCGTGCCAATGATTTCCTGCGTGGCCGGATTGTGGACCGCAAACTGTGGGCCGGGTTCGGCGTTTGAATGAGCTGGAGCGATTTGGGGTTGTGGAATCGTGGTCATGGGAGACTCGTGAATATTCTACGCCGATGGGCGGAAAACCTTACCACTGATAAACACAGATAACACAGATAGGAATCGAGTGATCTCGCGTGATCGGGTGATCAAAAAAATAAACACCTCTGAAACACGGAGGAACGGAGGCAGCGGAGGAAAAGAGCAGATCAACAAACAATGCTCAGCTGAGAGCTTTCAAATTCTGCCAATTTGGGCAATATCTTCTGATCAGCGTTTATCTGCGTAATCTGCGGCGAAGGTGCCTTGGTTTTCAATCTTGGCAATATTGGCAGTCATGGCAATTTTGGCAATCTTTTCTGCCCTTTCTCCGCGCCTCCGCGTCTCCGCGGTGAGATTAGCCCGTGCTATTTTGCTGCGCAATCCTTGCGCCCGGTGTCTGCCACGCTGGCAATGATCCATTTGCCGTCCGCATGAACCAGGTTGAACAAATCCGTTCCGCAGTGGTCCACCGTGCCGGCCACTAGAAACTCGAACGGGGCCCACAC
>JBAVUZ010000168.1:0-4035 GCA_049697035.1 Candidatus Angelobacter sp.
CGAGCCTTTCAGCACGAATCTGCTCACGAATACGACGGCGATCACTCGGGATTTTGCTATCTTACAATGACGTCGAACGGATCGCCGGACATTGAGGGCAGCGGAAAGTGGACCGAATCTATCGGGAGGATGTGCCAGCGGCGCTCATGGGCGTGAGCCGATCGCGATCGATTTCAGCGCGCGATTATGAGCCGAACCCTGAACCAGGGTACTTGCTGATCCCACACGACGCAATTGCCGAGAACATGACCATCGAGAGCCTGGCGCAGCACTATGCCGTCGATAGTTCATCAGATCACTGTTTATCTCTCTCGCTGGCGTTCTGAATTTCGAACTCTACCGGCGGACAACGCCCGTAACACATTGCAATCACGACCATATTGTCCCGTACCCGGGATAACGTAGATATTGCGACGGCAGCGTCAGAGGAACGCGCGCAGAGAGCGCTATCCGGCGTCGACATCCATTTGCTAGCCAAACTCGTCTGAATTTCATCGCTTCGATATCGTTTGCGCCTATACTTTCTCTTGACGCGCAAGCTGGGGACAACCGCAGAATGATTATCGAATCCTCAAATCAAGTGCCTCGTGCTACTCTGCTCAAGCGGTTTCCGATTCCGAGGAATTTTGGCGTCACCCCGGAGTCGCGCATCGTGCGAGGGAAGGCATGGCCAGCGCCGGCTAGTGCGGTCCGCGTCAAGAAATTCGAGATTTATCGCTACGACCCGGATTCCCGCGAGAACCCGCGCCTCGATACCTTTGAAGTCGATCTCGATGAGTGCGGACCAATGGTTCTCGACGCTCTCTTCTGGATCAAGAACAAGGTCGACTCGACGCTTACCTTCCGCCGCTCGTGCCGCGAAGGCATCTGCGGTTCTTGCTCGATGAATATAGATGGCACGAACTGGCTCGCTTGCACCAGGTTCATTTCCGACTTAGCCAGCCCGGCGACGATCTATCCTCTGGCGAACATGAAGATCATCAAGGATCTGGTCCCCGATCTCACGCATCTCTTTGCGCAATATGCGGCGATCGAGCCTTGGCTCAAGTCCAAGACACATGAGCCCCCGACGGAACGGTCCCAATCCTCGGTGGAGCGCAGCAAAATCGATGGCTACTACGAATGTATTCTCTGCTTCTGCTGCACGTCCGGCTGCCCGAGCCATTGGTGGAATGGCGACCGTTTCCTGGGTCCCGCGGTGCTCCTTCAGGCTTGGCGCTGGTTAGCTGATAGTCGGGACGAGGGTACCGGCGAGCGGCTCGACAACCTCGAAGATCCGTTCCGGCTGTACCGATGCCACACCATTCTCAATTGCACCCGGACCTGTCCGAAGGGCCTCAATCCCGGAAAGGCGATCGCCGAGATCAAGAAGATGCTGATCGAACGCTGAAGCTAATCGCCGCAAAGACAAAGAAGAGGTCGATTATGTCCAATTCCACTGCGAAACGGCCAAGGCCACTTTCTCCAAACGTTCAAATTTATCGGCCGCAGCTTACGTCGGTTCTGTCCATTATCAATCGGGTCACTGGCATCTTTTTGAGTGTTTGCGCCGTTGTGTTGGTCATTTGGCTCGTGGCAGCTGCGACTGGACCGCAGGCCTACGCTGCCGTCGAGGTCGCCATCGCGTCCTGGATAGGCCAGATCGTGTTATTCGGAGTGACTTTTGCTTTTTTCCTGCACTTCTGCGGCGGCATCCGCCATCTGGTCTGGGATACCGTGCACGGTTTCGATCTCCGATCGATCTACATTTCTGGATGGGCGGTCGTGGCGACGAGCGTCGCGCTCACCGCTGCGGTCTGGGTCGTCCGCTTATCGATGGCAGGGTAGCGTCGTGGACCGCGAGAACATGCGCTCGTCCCTGGCTCGTGCGATTGGGCTCGGATCGGCTAGGGAGGGAGTCGGATCGTGGTTGGCGGAGCGCGTTTCAGCAGTCGCCCTCGTGCCGCTGACACTGTGGTTCGTCGCCTCAATCATCCCCCATACCAGCAGCGATTACGCCACCTTCATCGCTTGGCTGAGGACACCCTTCGTCGCCATCCTGATGATCCTGCTTCTGTCCGCACTATTCCATCACACCGCGCTTGGATTGCAGGTCGTGATCGAGGATTATGTACACTCCGGGGTCAAGTTCGCAGCGGTGATCGGAGTGCGTCTTGCCTGCTTCGCACTTGCGGCCGCGGGTATCGTGGCTACGCTCCGTAAAAGCACACGGATGACGCCCCATACTCCGGGTTTGGTACGGTGTTCCCGGCGCAGCCCGACCGGCAGAGTGACTCGTCGAACACTGGGGTGCACTAGCCGGTCGTAGGAGCGCGGTCGAGCAGGACGGTCAGGTTATCCGGCCTCACCGGCTCGGCCGTTTTCGACAAAGATCGGGCTGCCAAGCTCGGATAAATGGAACAGGCCGAAGGCACGCTGACCGTTGAAGTCGAGGACGCGCAGATCGTCGGCTTCGTGCAGATGGCGAAGCACGACCTGGAAGTGGTTGCCATAGCGCTCCTGCGCGAGGTCCAGCGGGATCTCGTAGGCGATAAACTTGTCGATGCCCTTGGCGCCGTGCTTCTCCAGCAGAGTAGGGTCGTTGAAGGAGGCATGCGAGGTCAAAACGACCAGAGGCCCGCTACCGGCAAACAACAAAGCGGCTTTCATTATTCTCATCCTTGCCTGACATCCAAAGCAGGGCAGAGCGCCACGGCGGCGGGTAAATTGATGTGGGCCGAGGCCGACGCATATCAACTTTGTTGTCGCTGCCGCTCCCATGCATTGATCAGGATCAATTCGCCGCGGCTTCGGATGCGGCACAATTCTCAACCTTAGCCGCTGGCGCGAGTGAATCCGATGACGGGGCAATCTTCCTATGTCCGCTGGTTTAGCGACCTTCGCCTGAAGGATGTTCCCCTGGTGGGGGGCAAAAACGCCTCTCTTGGCGAACTCTATTCGACGTTGGCGGCGCAAGGCGTGCGGGTGCCGCAGGGTTTTGCCCTGACCGCAGAGGCCTACCGTGAGGCGCTCACCGCGGCGGATGCCTGGGGCGAGCTGCGGTCGTTGCTTTCCGGTTTCGACCATCGCGATCTCGAAGCTCTTGCCGCGCGCGCCGCGAAAGCGCGCCAAATCATCTATCGGGCGACGGGAGGCAGCGGGTTGCGCGAGCATATCGCGGCCGCCTATCGCGCGCTCGAAGGGGACTACGGCAAGAACGTCGCCGTCGCGGTGCGCAGCTCGGCCACCGCGGAAGATCTGCCGACCGCCAGTTTTGCCGGTCAGCATGACAGCTTTCTAAACGTGCACGGCGAAGCCGCTTTGTTTGAGGCGTGCCGGCGGTGCTTCGCCTCGATCTTCACCGATCGCGGGATAGTTTACCGCATCGATAACGGCTTCGACCACTTCAAGGTCGCTCTCTCGGTCGGGGTGATGAAGATGGTCCGCTCGGACCTGGCGGCTAGCGGCGTCATCTTCACCCTCGATACGGAGTCCGGCTTCCGAGACGTGGTCTTCGTCACCGGGTCCTACGGACTCGGCGAGAATATCGTGCAGGGCAAGGTCGACCCGGACGAGTTCTACGTCCACAAGCCGACCTTCCGGCAGGGCCATCGCGCGGTGCTGAGCCACGCGCTGGGCGGCAAGCAGCTCAGTCTCGTCCTCGCCCGGGGGCAGGGCGATGCGAGCACGCATAACCGTCCGACCCCGAGAAATGCCCGCCAGCGCTTTTGCCTGACGGATGCGGAGGTGCTCGAACTCGCCGATTACGCGATCCGCATCGAGGACCACTACACGAAACTCGCCGGGCATCCGAGCCCGATGGATATCGAATGGGCCAAGGACGGCGCGGACGGCAAGCTCTACATCGTCCAGGCGCGACCGGAGACCGTCGCGTCGCAGCGCCGAACGGATAGCTTCGAGACCTACGCGCTGAAGGGCACAGGCCCTGTGCTGGTCAGCGGCCGCGCGGTCGGCGAGAAGATCGCCGCCGGGGCGGTGCGGGTGGTGGCGGACAAGGAGGGGCTCGCCGCGTTTCGCCCGGGCGAGGTGCTGGTC
>JBAVUZ010000169.1:0-4541 GCA_049697035.1 Candidatus Angelobacter sp.
GTCAGTTTTTCAAACTGACCCACAACCGAAATTCCAGGAGAGTGATGAAGAAATCGCAATCGACGTGGTTTGAAAATCTTCCGGAAGGAAAAGATGGAGCGCTCCGGTTGTACTGCTTCCCCTATGCTGGCGGAAGCGCGCAGGTATTTCGCGGATGGCAAAGGCACTTTTCGCCGCAAGCAGCGCTCTCCCTGGCGCGTTTGCCAGGCCGGGCGACGCGCATCGGCGAACCTGCATTCAATAGATACAAACCGTTGGTAAATGCACTGGCTGATGACATGATTCCTGAACTCCCTCCTGCGTTTGCATTCTGGGGACATAGCATGGGCGCGCTTATCAGCTTTGAACTGGCGCGTGAACTTCGCCGGCGAGGCCAGCGTGCTCCGCTCGCGTTATTTGTTTCCGGACGACGCGCGCCCCAGATTCCCGATCCTGATCCGCCGACATTTAATCTTCCGGAAGAGGAATTCATTTCCGAGCTGCGCCGCCTGAATGGCACGCCCATGGAAGTGCTCAACAGCCCCGAGCTTAAGGAATTCTTTCTGCCAACCATGAGGGCGGATTTCGAACTGGTGGAAACATATGAATATGAACCTGAGCCGCCGCTTACCTGCCCTATCTATGCGTACGGTGGATTGCAGGATGCACATGTGCCTGCGGAAAATATGAGGGCGTGGCAGAAGCAGACTTCAGGCGCATTCAAGATCAGGATGTTTCCCGGTGATCATTTTTACATTCATAGCTCCGATGACCTTCTGCATGCGCTCCGGCGGGACGTGTTCAATCTTCTGCTGGAAAGCCGGCTGGTTACCAGCCCAGGCAACAATTGAATTTCTGCGCGAAGTTCTTGAGCAACGGAAAAGGGCAGGGAATAGTGATTTCATGATGGAGCCGTCGAAGCTTGCGTCGAGGCTACCGGGTCGCGTTTGGCTCGTGAATCCAATTTGGCAGCTTTGCGGCACAAATAGCGCATCTACAAGACATATTTGCGGCAAACATAAGTCACATCGCTGCCCTCCATGCCAATGATGTTGGAGGGACGCGGCTGCGTATTTACCGGCAGGCCATAGGAGCGATCCATGACCCAGAACGAAAGAGCTGAAGGAGCTTGGATCGTAAGCTCAAGTTCCACGCCCTCATCTCCCATTGCGTACAAGGTCAGGCTAAGGCGGGTGCCTTTATGCACCGGAGCATCTCTCCCTGCCACTTTTGCTGCGACGGGTTGAACACCGTCAGGAAATCTCAGGTACAGCGTTTCGGCTTTTCGCTGCGATCTGAGTCTTAGCTTCAGCCGATGGAGACCGCCCTCCTGCTTGTGCTCGACGTTTTCGATAAGAGGCGGCAGCAGGGGAAGCGTAGGCGTGCTGGCTGAAATGAGCGGCCGCGCAAATCCGGCGAGGTAGTTTGGCATAGGATGCGGCGCCGGCTTATTGGCGCCAAAGAACTGGCGGGTCCAATCGTCAGGTTTCTGATCGTAGGTGATCCAGACCGCGGTATTGTCGTCTGCATTGAGGCTGTAAACAATGCTGTCTGGCCGAGGATGCTCCGCACTATAGCCTGATAGAGCAACACCACAGCCGAGACAAGCGACAGCGGCGACCGCAAGAAGTCCCGACGCCCATCCCCTGGATGCGATAGAGGATGAAGCAAGTGTGGGAAGCGAGATCAGGAGGAACAAACCCAGCAGCAAGGCCGACGCTACGGCGGAGATCATCTGCAAAGTCAGGAATATGTACACCAGATAAATGACCGGTGCAAATAGAAGAACTGTTGCCGCAAGGGCAGGGAGGTTGCGTATCCAGTGTGTTGTGGGTGGATGTGTTGTAGATTTTTTCCCGAGGTTAGAAGCAGCATTGCCCAGCAGGCCAAGCAGCAAAGGCCAGAACAAAAGATAACTTCCGGAGGAAATCTCCAGCGCCAGGAGCCAGCTCAAGACGAACCACAGCGACAGAGCTGCAAGCGAGAGCTCCTGGAGGCCGAGACGTCTCCGCAAAAAACCGATTGAGAACATGCCCACACACGCGCCGAAGAATATGAGTGCGCTTAGCAATAAAAGATTTGAGGGACAATCGCCAACGATCCGGCGACCGGCAATAGCAAAGGAAATGAGCCACCACACTGCGGCGACGGCGGCAACCAGAAGAATAAGAATCGCGAGGCAGGCAAGCATGGCAGGGAAAAATTGCCGCCTGCTAAATTCAGGGCGGCGGAAGGCAAGCACGAGCGCCATTGCGAATAGGAGTGTAACGAGTATCTGTCCGCGGAGCACCCAGCGCTGGCAGTATGTCACGAGCCTGCTGCCAAACCAGTCGAAGAATACGTCGTCGTCGCGGGAATTCCTAAGCGCTGCTAAATCGACTTGCCCGAAATAACGAGTCAATGCCAACCCATAGGAGCCGTGGTGTTGGAGAGAGGCAAGACTGAGATGGTCCGGAGTGTCAAGGGGAGAGTGATACGCCTCAAGGTCTTCACCGAAAGCGAAGTTCAGCCCGGGAATTCCTGCCGGACGAAAAACGGTGAAATCAGTGTCATTGGGAAGGATTTTGTACAGTTCGTAAAACAAGGATGAACCGATTGGGTACGGCGCGACTTTGGCAACAGCCTGAATGAGAGGACGATTATGTTGACTGGTTTCAAAAAGAAGCGAGGGCCCGCGGTTACCGCGCGCCTCAAAGTTCAGGATGAGACCGGCATCTTTCGCCCACGGATGCGAATGGGAAAAGGCTTCAGCACCCAGGAGGCCAGCCTCTTCTCCGTCGGTGAATAGCGCGATGACGTCACGCTCGATGGGCGGGCCGTGCTTGAGTGCCCGAAGAATTTCAAGAATGGAGGCTACACCTGATGCGTCATCCCCGCCGCCGGGAGCACGGTAAACTGAATCATAATGAGCCATCAAAATGATTGCGGGACCAGATGCTGTGCCGGGAAGGCGACCGACAATGTCATTTGTTTTTCCCGCGATTATCACGCGCGCGGTGGGATCAACGCCGATGGATGGAAAAATTTGTGGTTGCAGTCCAAGAATAGTGAGCTGCGCAACCAGATAATTGCGCGCCGCGGCATCCGCCGGTGATCCGAGAGGATGGGGTGTGGTAGCAATTTGGCGCACGTGAAGGAGCGCCCGCTCGGCAGAAAACTCATTTTCAGCAGCGGTTGCGGGTAACGGCTGAGGAGCATGCAATGCTCTCACAGAGAGGATGGCCAGAGCGATGATGAAGATCCAAAGTACAAGGATCTTTACAAGCGAAGGAGGGACAGAATCTTGTTGACCCTCAGCGGCAATGCCATCCTGATTCAGTTCAATCATGGGGAACAGTATATAAAGGGAATAGTTTGAAATCGCAGCGCAATTATTTTTATAGTAAGATTTTGGCGAAAATCATTTGCGGTCACTGCGGTCTGGAGATTTCCGCCAAGTGGGTTGCTAAAAAAGAATTTACGTTCTTACGAAGACACTTCCGGCAGGCTTGACGATCCTGTTTGCAAGTTCAGGAAAAGCGAAACAACGTGGTGTCCCGCGTGCTAGGGCTTTAATTGCGGGCCGGCGCTGTCAGCTCCGGAGGCGATGTGTTGGTTCGGCCGAAGATACGAGCACCTGCAGGATGGATAGTTACTTCAACTCCGCTATTTTCACTTCTGGACACGCATCAAGCGCCATGGAAAAGCGTAAAGATGGCGTTGCCGTAGTGGTTCTGCTTCATTGTCCGTTTTTATCTTTATGCCATTTTCATCTTTGTGCGACAACGATTTTTGCCGTGATGATTGCCTGTCCCACGTGCCTCTGTGTGTGGTCGGCGACATGCACAAGCAATCCGCCTACCGATGTGGGCAACTGCTTTTTACCGACGTGGCGCTCCTCCTGCAGTTGCTGTTCTGAGAAAGCGCGGATTCGTTTACCGCTCTTGGCGATTGCCACCACCAATTCTGCCATGAGTTCATTTCTGCTGCCGCGAGGCTCCATCTCGGCTTTCATGACAGAAACCTGCTCGCTAGAAAGCTGGTTGCCTTCCGCATAGGTGAGCAATCGGTCCATGCTGCGCGCAATGTGGCGAAGATGAAATGCCACGGGAGCAATCCCGCCCGGACGGGCATGCAACTCTTCGTCGCTCAGCCCGTCACACCAGCGCTCCAGGTCCTCTCGCGCCAGCTCCAGCGCGTGCAACACGGCCCTCTGCACGGCCGGCACGTCGTTCAGGGTGCCGCGCAACCAGGGTTCAGGTAAATCGCTCTTTTGCATCCGCTCATTTCTCCCGTCATTTAATACGGTACAACAAAGTGGCGGAAGATACAGGATTTACCGCTGAAATTGACTTCCCGGGATTCGGTCGCTAGGCTGTGCGTGGGTTTGGAATAGGGATGAGCGATCAGGAAAAGCAATCCGGGGTTGCGGCAGTGGTGCTGGCGGCGGGAATGTCCCGGCGCATGGGGACTCCTAAACAATTGTTGCGGATGGGAGGCGAGACAATCCTGCAACGAACGCTCAGAAATGTGCGCGATTCCAATGTCAGCGAAATTATTCTGGTGCTCGGGCATGCCGCCGA
>JBAVUZ010000170.1:0-3736 GCA_049697035.1 Candidatus Angelobacter sp.
GTGCTGACCAGCAGATCAAGCTCCGCGGTTTCCGAATTGAATTGGGCGAGATCGAAGCTGTCTTGTCCGGCAACCCTGCCGTAAAGGAAGCAGTAGTCATTGTCCGTGAGGTTGAAGGAGGAGAGAAGCACCTTGTTGCATACGTCGTGCCGGCTGAGGGACGCACCATCAACATCGCTGAGTTGAAGGCCCATGCGGCGCAGTATCTCCCGAACTACATGCTGCCCGTCGCAATCGTTCCGTTGCAGCAGCTTCCGGTGACCATGCATGGAAAACTGGATGTTCGGAGTCTGCCGCCGCCCGAACTCCAAACCCGCCAGAGATATCGCCCGCCTCGGACTCCGGAAGAGGAGACGTTGTGCGAAATTTTTGCCGGCGTGCTCAATGCCAGGAATGTGAGCATTGACGATAACTTCTTCGAACTGGGAGGTCATTCGCTTTTAGCGGCGCGTCTTGTAAGCCAGATCAGGGCGGTGCTTGGAGCAGAGCTGGGCCTGCGTACAATTTTTGAAACGCCTACCGTAGAGGGAATAGCCGTCCGGCTCAGTCAGGCTCTTTCGAAGAGTATGCCGCTGGCGCCTGTTCCTCGATCCGGGTTGTTGCCGGTTTCTTCTCCGCAGCAGCGGCTGTGGTTGATTACCTGGCTACGAGGAAGCAGCGCGGAGTACAACATGCCCCAGGCCTTCCGGCTGCGGGGGAAGCTGCACCGAGAAGCCGTTGAGCGGGCGATCAATGTGATTCTCGAAAGACATGAGGTCCTGCGGACTCGCTTCGGCGAAGCAGACGGAATGCCGGTGCAGATCATTGATCCAACTCTACGGATCCAAGTTCCGCTGGAAGATCTCAGCGCCCTCGACGGACCTGCACAGGAAGCGGCACTGTCGAAAGCCTTGGAGCTTGAGTGGGAGCAGCCTTTTGACTTGTCACAAGGTCCGCTTCTGCGCGTCAAGCTGCTGCGACTCGGAGAGAAAGAACATGTCCTGCTGAGAACGTTTCATCATATTGTTTGCGATGGATGGTCTTTGGGGGTCTTTGAGCGCGAGTTTGATGTGCTCTATGAAGCCTTTGTAGAAGGCCGTGAAAACCCTTTGCAGCCTTTATCAGTGCAGTATGCGGACTTCACGCTCTGGAGCCGTGCGCGATTCGGGGAAGAGTTCCTTGCGCCGCAACTGGCCTACTGGAGGGAACAATTAAAGGATATTCCGGAGGAGCTGGCTCTCCCCAAGGATCGTCCGCGCGAGCTGTACCAGACATTTGCGGCCGGCTACTTCACCAGAACAATCGAACCGCAGTTGCTGGCAGATTTGAAGAAAATCGCTCAGCGTAGCGGCGTTACGCAGTACATGACTTTGCTTGCAGCATTCACTGTATTGTTGTGCCGCTATACCGGCGAGCAGGACATCGTGCTTGGGTCTCCTATCGCTAATCGGGGCGAAGCCCGACTGGAAGAATTGATTGGATTTTTTGTGAATTCTCTGGCGATCCGAGTACGGGTGAAGGCGGAACTCAACTTCCGGGAACTTCTGGCAGAAGTCAGGGCTACAGCGTTGGAAGCCTATCAAAATTCCGATGTTTCCTTCGAGCGAGTTGTCGAGGAGATCGCTCCTGTCCGCAGCTTGAATAGGACCCCGATCTTCCAGGTGACATTCGCCCATTACCACATGCCTCCAGTGCGGCAACAACGCAAGCACTTGAAAGTGGAGCCGGTTGCACTCGATGAAGCAAAGACACGCTTTGATGTCGAATTACACGTCTTTGAGAATTCCGGGGAAGCCCAACTTCACTGGGTATACAACCGCGATCTTTTCGACCACTGGCGCATTGAAGACCTGGCGCAGCATTATGAAGTGCTGCTGAGGGCGGTCCTGACAGGCGCGGACACTCCGGTTTGCGCTTTGCAAATCCTGACCAAAGAAGAGCAAACGCATTTGACGCAACAGGCGGGAGTTTCCCGGCACGCCTCGGCGGGAAAATGCATACATCAAACTTTTGAGGAGCAGGTCGAGCGTGCTCCACAATCCCTGGCCCTCATTTACCAGGATCAACAGCTGACCTATAGGGAGCTGAATCAGAGGGCTAACCGTCTGGCGCGTTATCTGCGAAAGCGGGGAGTTGGCGCTGATGTTGTGGTGGGCATCTTTATCGAACGGTGTCCGGAAATGATTGTCGCCATGCTGGCAGTATTGAAGGCCGGGGGAGCTTATCTTCCCCTCGACTCAAATGGCCCGCCCGAGCGTCTGACGGCGATGCTGCGAGACAGCAATCCACCGCTCATCCTCAGCCAAATTTCTTGGAGCAGCCTCGTTCCAAAAGGCGACTGGAGGTTGTGTTGCCTCGACGCTGAGTGGCCCCGGATCGAAACCGAAAATGGCCACAACCTACCCCGATTCGCGGGGCCCGAAAACATCGCCTACGTGATTTACACCTCAGGATCAACCGGACATCCCAAAGCAACCGAGGTGCCGCACAGGTCCATCCCGGGGTTCTTCTCGGGGGCGTCCTATGCCCGGTACGATGCTGATTGCGTGCTGCTTCAGCATTCCTCAATAAGCTGGGACGGATTTACGTTGGAACTGTGGCCGGCGCTGCTTTGTGGCGGACGAAGTGTTCTGTACCACGAGCGTCTTCTCACAGCGTCGGACCTGGCTTCTTATGTTCAGCGTTATGGAATAACAGTTCTGTGGCTGACCTCGTCTCTCTTCTCCTCGATTGCTGAGACACAGCCCGAGAGCCTTTCAGGTATTCAGGAAATACTCGTTGGAGGAGAATCCCTGTCGTTTCCTCATGTGGCTAAAGTCCTGGACATGCTGCCTCAGGTAAAGCTGGTGAACGGATATGGTCCTTCAGAATGCACAGTGTTCAGTGCCTGCTATGAGATTCCGCAGGACTTTGATCGCACAGCGAGTTCAATCCCAATCGGCGGGCCAGTCGGAGACCGACGCGTCTATGTAATGGATCCTTGGTTGAATCTGTCCCCGCCTGGGGCTGTGGGCGAAATCTATGTTGGAGGACCCGCTGTGCCACGCGGATACCTGAACCAGCCGACGCTTACGGCTGAAAAGTTTGTTCCCGATCCTTTTGCAGCCAAACCAGGTGCACGCCTCTATCGCACAGGAGACTTGGTTCGGCGGCGCCTTGACGATCTGCTCGAATTCGTCGGCAGAATCGATGACCAGGTGAAAATTCGTGGCTTCCGTATTGAACCTGGAGAAGTGGAATCGGTTTTGGGGAGACATCCCGCTGTTCGCGAGTGCGCTGTTGTCATCGGCGATGATAGCGGCCAGAAAGAGTTGAAGGCATTCTGGGTGTGCAAACCGGGAAGCGTCACCAATGCTGCTGAAATACGCGCTTATCTCAGAGACCAGCTGCCAGAGTACATGGTTCCGTCCCGGATGGCAGACATGCCATCATTGCCTCTGACCGCGACCGGCAAGATCGACCGCAAACGGCTGAGCAAAGAAAAAGTACAGCCGATCCACAGCACGAGCTTAGTTGCGCCTCAAAATGAAATGCAGCAAACCATCGCAACGATTTGGAAGGCAGTGCTGCGCAAAGAGGAGGTCGGCATCTCTGACAACTTCTTTGATCTTGGCGGCCATTCCTTGCTGGCCGTACAGGTCCACAGCGCATTGAAAAAAGTCATTGATCAGCCTTTTCACATCCTTGATTTGTTCCAATACCCAACCGTTGCCTCTCTTGCGGAACATCTGGGTCAGAACGTTGAGCTGCAGAGGAA
>JBAVUZ010000171.1:0-9626 GCA_049697035.1 Candidatus Angelobacter sp.
CTCGTCGCGCGTGCCGGAACGGTCTTTAATCACAATGCCGCCATTTTCTGTGGTTGCCCTCACTTGCGGATTTGTGCCGCCCATGCGGAACAATTTACGCCCGCCGTCCCACGTACGCTCACCGGAATCGCAGGCATTATCCTTGCAGATGATGGAAGTGTGCTCCGATGCGACGACTTCCAACCCGCCATTAAAAGTCTTGGGCACAGAAACCACCAGACCGCCATTGCGGGTATGCGCTTCCAGTCCCTTGCCTTCCCAGCGATCAGCCAACGCGAGTGATAGTCCACCGTTTTCCACTTTGGCGCTCACATCGCCGCCACAGTCCTTGATGGAGATGCCGCCATTCTGGGCCTGCGCCGTTAGTTTTCCAGTGCTGCGACGGAAGGAGATGCCGCCGTTTTCAGCGTGAGCTTCCGCCGTTCCCGTGAAATCTGTTAATGACACCCCGCCATTGTGGACATTGAGATTCAAGTCCGCATTCCTGGGCGCTTTGACCAGAAGGAGCGTGCCCAGAGAATGGTGATTCTCTTCCGGCGTGTGTATGGAGACTTTGGCTCCATTGATTTCCAGCCGCGTATCTGCCAGCAGCTTTCGGCCTTCATTTTCATCGTCAACGGCAATCTGCTTGCACAGTTTGAGACTGACTTCCGGCTTGTCCCAGGTCGTGACCTGGATGCCGCCATTGTGCTCTGCCGTAATGGTCAGGGGTTGGTTGGGAATGGTCTTGATTTCTTCATCGCGCACATTCGCGCGATAGTCATCGTTGCCAACCCGCAGATGGTCGCGGCAGTCGTCGCTGGCAGAATCATCGTTCATGGTGACGGTTGAACCGCTCCAATTTCGATTCTCTCCGGCGCGAGCCAGAACCATGAATAATGGCAATGTAAGGCCCAAAATGATCAGCTTTTTCATTTGTCTACCTCGCAATTCGAGAGGTTAGACCGCGAACTTAATCACCGGTTAGCTTAATTTTGAGCTAATGATGGAGTGGAGATGCACTTCATCCCAAAGCATGGATATTGCGCGATTAGAGCGACTCGGCCGGACTTGCGCGCCGAGTCGCCCGCTTCCGGAGCAGACAATCCCTATGTCTGGGCGAGTTACTTAAGTTTGGAGCGCAGCGACAGAAATGAAGATCAGGCTGTGATGAGACCACGCGGTTTTACGTTTTTGCGGATAAACTCTGCGATGTCATCCATCGGCGTGCCAGGATTGAAGATTGCGCTGACGCCCGCCTTCTTCAGGAAATCGAAATCCTGCTCTGGAATGATGCCGCCAATCAGAAACAGCACATCTTCCATTTTATTCTGCTTAAGGAGATCAGAGACGCGCGGCACGATGGCGTTGTGCGCGCCGGAAAGAATGGACAAGCCAATCACGTCCACGTCTTCCTGCAATGCCGAACTGACAATCATTTCCGGGGTCTGACGCAGCCCGGTATAGATAACTTCCATTCCGGCGTCGCGCAGTGCGCGGGCGATAACCTTGGCGCCGCGATCATGCCCATCAAGGCCCGGTTTGGCGACAAGCACACGGATTTTGCGGTCAGCAGCCATCTTCTCTGATTCTATCAAACTGCGATGCACCGCGGAGACGCGGAGGTGCGGAGAATCATTCTTCTGAAATCTCAAGCGAAGCGAGAGATCCCTATGAAACTACGTGCACTCGATTTTACGCGGTCTGTTTTTCGAATAGATGTGTATCTTAGTCTGCTGCCGCTGCTTTGCTCCTGGGGCGAGTAGGGGTCTCTCGATTTGCTCGAGTCTTCGGACCAGCCTTTTCTCCGTGCCTCCGTGGTGGATTCTTCTTTCGGCAGCTCCAGGCTCCGCCACAGGTACCACGCAGCATAGCTGCAATACGGATGCCAGCCTTTAGCGATCTCCTCCACCTGTTTCGGCGTAGGCATCTTGCGCTTTCTGTAAGCTTTTTGGATCGCCATTCGCACGCCTAGATCACCGATGGGAAGCACGTTGGGCCGTCGCAGTGAAAACAGCAGAAACATATGCGCCGTCCACACGCCTACGCCTTTGATGTCGGTAAGAGACGCAATCACTTCTTCGTCGCTCATGGCAGGCAGCTTGGCAAAATTCACTTTGCCGCTGAGAGCGTGCTCTGCTAGGTCGCGTATATAGCCGAGCTTTTGCCGCGACAAGCCGGCCCGCCGCATCTCACCTACACTCAGGTTCTGGATCGACTCTGGCGTCAATGCGCCGCCGGCAGCTTCTTCAAGACGGCCATAAATGGTCCTTGCGGCCTTTGTGCTCAACTGCTGGAATACGATTGCCCGCGCCAGCATTTCAAACGTGGGATCGCGATAGGCCATCTTGCACGGCCCAACGCGGGCAATAATAGAGCCAAGGATTGCGTCCGATTTTTTGAGATGATCAAGGGCCTTTTTCATGGATGATCGAGATTCTAACCTAATCAGGCCTGCTCCTGCCGCTTCGACTGCAAGCTCGTTCAGTCCATGGCGGGTCTTGGCGCGCCACTGGCGGGAAAGCGTGCGCTACTTCGGCTGGCGGCGGTCTTTGCGTGAGGTGGCCAGAGCAGCATGGGACGCTTTTGTCGAACTGCTGCCATCGCGTCGTAAGTCCGCTTTCGGCGATCTGGATTATGACTGGGAACACTCGGTGGACACTACACGGTCGAATGTTGGCTTTAGCACGCAGTTTTTGGCTGGAGTCACGGCGCGTCCTTACTTCGCGACAGAGCCGTGGTTGTTTGAGCAGATCATGGGTGCATTAGCACTCAGCATTCAGCAATCAGCAGTCAGCCAGAGCATGGCCCATGGGGCGTTGCGAGGCTTCACGTTTATCGATCTCGGCTCCGGCAAAGGCCGAGTATTGCTGATGGCTTCTGATTACCCGTTCCAGAAAATCGTTGGCGTGGAGTTCATGCCAGAGCTGCATCGTGCCGCGCAGAAGAATATTTCGGACTATTTAAGCGACAGACAACAGTGCCGGCAAATTGAAGCGGTCTGCATGGATGCCCGCGATTTTCAGTTTCCGCCAGAGCCGCTGCTCGTGTATCTGTTCAATCCGTTTTCCGAATCCACTTTCGCGCAGGTGCTGGAGAATCTGCGGCGATCGGTAAAACAGTCGCCGCGACCAATTTATGTTGCGTATCGCTTCACTGAGTTTGAAAACTTGCTGGCGCAGGCAGAGTGGCTGGAAAAGATTGTCGGAAGCGAGCAGTGGGCGGTATATAGGAATCGCTGCGATCGCACGTAATGCCGCAATCTGACCAGTCTTCTTTGCGATAGGGTTCCCTCACCCGCTACGCGGGATTCGGGATTGAACAAACCTACGTAATGCTCACCTCTTCATATGTCCCATAGACCTCGCGCAACGCCTGGCAGATTTCGCCCACGGTGGCATAGGCGCGCACGCAATCGATGATGAAGGACATGGTGTTCGCGTCACTGATGCGGCCATCGGAGCGTACGACCGGCTCCTGGGCTGCGGCTTTCTTTAGGGCATCCAGAGTGCGGCGCACATCGTCATTATTGCGGCGGGCGCGCAGCGCTTTCAGCTTTGCCGTCTGGTGGCGGGCCACAGATTCGTCAATATAGAGCGTATCCATCTGCTTCTCTTCGACGGCGAAATCGTTCACGCCGACCACGATCTTCTCTTTGGCTTCAACCGCGCGCTGGTACTGGTATGAGGCTTCAGCAATTTCCTTCTGGGGGAAGCCGTTCTCAATGGCCTTGACCATGCCGCCCATGGCATCGAGGCGTTCAAAGTAGTCGAACGCGCCCTTCTCCATGTCGAGCGTAAGCTTTTCCAGGAAGTAAGAGCCGGCCAGCGGATCGACCGTCTGGGCCACGCCGGATTCATACGCGATGATCTGCTGCGTGCGCAGTGCGATACGTGCGGCTTCCTGCGTGGGCAGCGCCAGGGCTTCATCGTAGGAATCAGTATGGAGAGATTGCGTTCCGCCAAGCACCGCCGCCAGTCCCTGCAACGCCACGCGGGCAATGTTATTGAGAGGCTGCTGAGCCGTCAGCGACACGCCGGCAGTCTGTGTGTGGAAACGCATCAGCCATGTGCGCTCCTGTTTGGCGCCAAAGCGGTCTCTCATCAGGCGGTACCAGATTTTGCGAGCGGCACGGAACTTGGCAATCTCTTCAAAGAAGTCACTGTGCGAATTGAAGAAATAGCTCAGGCGCGGGCCAAAGTCGTCGACATCGAGCCCGCGACGCCGCGCCCACTCCACGTATTCAACGCCGTCATAAATGGTGAAGGCCAATTCCTGCAGCGCCGTGGAGCCGGCTTCACGAATGTGATAACCGCTGATGGAGATGGTATTGAACTTGGGCGTGAACTTGGAGCCAAACTCAAAGGTATCGATCACCAGGCGCATCGAAGGCGCGGGCGGATAGATGTATTCCTTCTGCGCAATGTATTCCTTGAGGATGTCATTCTGCAGCGTGCCGGAAACTTTCTTCCAGTCGGCGCCCTGCTTTTCCGCCACCACCAGATACATGGCCCACAGGACGGACGCCGGGGAGTTGATCGTCATCGATACGGTGGTCTTTTCCAGGTCGATTCCATTGAAAAGGATCTCCATATCTTCCAGAGAATCTATGGCCACGCCGCACTTGCCGACTTCGCCTTCACTGGCGGCGTGATCAGAGTCATAGCCCATGAGCGTTGGCAGGTCGAACGCCACGGAAAGGCCGCCGCCGCCGCTGGCCATCAGGTATTTGTAACGCTCGTTGGTCTCTTCCGGCGAGGCGAAGCCGGAAAACTGGCGCATGGTCCAGAGGCGACCGCGGTAGCCGCTGGAATGAATGCCGCGCGTGTACGGCACCTGGCCAGGATAGCCAAGATATTTTTCGTAGTTCCAGTCCTCTGGCAGATCGGCCTGCGTGTAAAGCCGACGGATGGGCACACCGCTGATGGTAGTGAACTGAGCGTGGCCGCTTTCGTCCAGATTTACACCGCTGACCGCGCCGATCGGCTTCTCCGGCGATTTCTCCAGTGTCTTGGCCAGTGTGGTCTCAGCCCAGCGCTTTTCAGAGTCAGACGGGTGACGGCCTTCAAAAACGTCCGCAATGGGGCTTTCCGCAATGCCGCTCGGGTCTTTCTTCTTGTTGTGATCTGCCATAAGAGGATTCCTGCTCCATCATAGAAGATGCGGAAAAGGCAGGGCAAGAACCGAATGATTACGTAGGTTTAGGGGGAAATTACACGACAGCCACTCGAGGACGAGTCGCCAAGAAAAAACTAGCAGCTCTTACAGGCTGCCAGTCCATTTTCAAATTGTCGCGGTTCCACTTAGTTCGTTTTTTTCAGAACGGCCATATTCTTTTCGTCCGTGCCGATCTGGGCAAACAGCTTCCTGAGTTGTTCAATGCGCTCCACCGGCACCTGCGTTGTTTGCATCTTGTATTGGCGGCTGTACTTAAGAATATTGCCATCTTTTTCCGCTTTGCTGGTGTACTCAGCGAAAGGGAATATGGCCTTTGCCGGCTCCGGCAATTCGTCCACGCTATAGCCGTCAGGCAGAGTAATTTCCACGCTGTCACTCCGTAGGAAAGGCGCGTCAAATTCATAGGCGTAGTGGCGCGGCTTGGTCACATCAAAAGCTCCGGCCATTTCGCCCACAACTCGTGGCCGCACCAGTAGCAAAGGCCCTGCGGACTTCGCGTAATGGCTGGCAGTGAATTTGTAGCGCAGTACAAGGTCTTTATCGATGTCATTTTCATTTTCCAGATTGAAAGTATCAATCTGGAAACCGCCGAGGTTCGGGCCCCAGAAATGCTCAAGCATTTTCTTTCGATCGTTCAGGGTCTGGTGCTGCAGATATTCACGCCCAAGCATGGCGAGATAACCGGACCGGACTTCTTCAATCTCGCCTTGCAATGTCCCGTCTGGCAGCAGCGTCAATTTGGCATTGCGATGGATCTGGTTCAGGTCCGGCGTTGTTACAGGCAAGTGGATCAACTCCCCCCCGGAATCGGTTACCAACAGTCCGAAGCTATCCTGCTCGTAGGGAGGTAGCTGTCCGAGCGGCACCAGGTCATTTGTGGGATCGAAGATGAGCAGGTGGCCCAGTTTAGGATGCTCAAACAGTGCCGGCAGCTTCTGGGAAAAGCTGGCATCCGGCATCTGAATCACCAAAATCATGTGATTGAAATGAGCATTGGGGGGCGTCTTTTCCGTGAAGATCCCCCGCGTGTCATGGATCACCATATAGTAGGACTTCACGCCGATTTGCGACAGCATAGAGCTGAGCACCGTGGCTTTGTCCTTACAGTCGCCGTAACGATGGCTAAAAATCTCGCCGGCTGGATGTGGACGAAAACCGCCTATTCCAATTTCAATTGCGTAATAACGCACGTCGCGCTGGGCGAAAAGAGAAAGCGCCCGGATGCGCTCAAATATTGGCAGGCTCGCAGGCGCCAGTTCCCGGACTTTGGCCTGCAATTCCGGACTGGGATCCCGGACGCCCGCGGTCAACTGCGAATACCAGATCCCCAGATCGTTCCAGGATTCGGAATTCCGGTGGCTCGTCTTGTCAGAGAAAAGCGTAACAATCATGCGACCCACGAGGGCGCGAAAATCCGGTTCGTGGTACTCCCGCTCGATTCGCGGAACATCAGAAACTTCCCACACCAGAGCGCCATTCTGCTCTGCCGGTTTCTGTTCGGCATGATTAAGCCAGTCTGCCCGATATTCCCACCTGGATGGCATGTGCAGCGTGTATCTGCTCTTTTCCACCGGAATTACGGACTGGAAATCCCAATAATCCTGGAAGAGGTAGGGCCGGCGTTTTTGCTCATATTCAAACCCAACAACAGTACCCACGTCGGCACCCGGGAGGGCAATAACTTTCTCCTTGGTGTCCGCAAACTCCTGCTGGCCGCCCAGACTGCGCTCAAAAGCATCTTTTTCTTTGGCCTCGTATTCCAGACCCTTTGCCGTGATGCTCCAGCCGCGGAAAGAATTGACCTTGGTTTCGGAATCAAAGTACACCGGATATCGCGCATATGACTTACCTTCCGGGCGCAAGATCCTGTAAACGATGCGCTCATGGATGACAATTTCGCCACTGTCTTTAACCGTGGTTTCCTGGTCATCCAGCAGAACAACAGCATTGGCATCATCAGCATAGATTTTTGCCGGCTGCTGAGCGAGGGCGCGAAACCAGTCCGGCACTCCCGCATTGGCCGCCGTCGGCAGAAAGCTCACTAAGAAAACAAAAGAAAGAACGCTAATTACTTTTCTGAGCATTGGCGCCGCCTCCGATCAGTACAGCTTGTTGTTCGTCGCCGGCCTGAACCTTGCCGAAAAAATCTTTGACTTCCGGATATACATCGAGTTTGAAGAAGATGCCGTTCACCTGCAATATTCTTTGGGTGATTAACTGTTTGCCGTCAAACTGCGCCAGGTTCTGGTAGGCCGCATAACTTAAACGGGCGGTTTGCGCCTGCGGAATGTTTTCCAGCGTGTAGCCATCCGGGACCTTGATGTCAACTCGATCGATTTCAGCAAACGCGTACGGGAAGTACACAGGGAATTTCCGATCCACATGCTTGAACGCGTCCATTTGCCTGGCCTGAAACAAGTAAGTCGGCAGCAGAAAACGCTTGCCTGCCGCAGAAGCATACCCCGGCATGTCAACGCTGAAGACTACGGTAAGTGGACCGTCGCTTGTTTCCCATCCTTCCCCTTGGTTTATCTTGATAATCGCGCCGGTAGGAAGCCAGCCCTGCAATTCATCTTCCAGGTCCTTCTTCCTACCTGCCTCATCGGCATTGAGTTCGTCTAGCCTATGCTCCAGCGCGTCGCCACCTTCAAATTTTACGGTGACCGTCCCCGTCAAATTACCGTCTGCATCCAGCGCCATTTCCGCGTTTCGCCGGGTCATGGCTTTGTCATATCCAGCAGCTGGCGCAGTGACAAAAACGCCGCCTTTTTTATTCAGCTTGATGCCCATAGTTGAAGTACGAGTCCAGCGAAGATATCCGTATGGACAAAACTTGGTTCCTGGATCAAGGTAAATGTCATTCCCGGCTTGATTGACGACAGCAATCTCACCATCAAGCTGCCGCATTGAAAGCAGCCCTTTATCAAAAAATTTGTTCTTGCGGTCGCTTATGCGCACGATGGAAGCTTCAAATCCGGCAGAGCGGGCCAGCGCAACGAAGAGCCGCGTTATATCGTCGCGGTAGCCGGCGCCCCGCGCCAGAACATCGCCCGCATTCTGGTTCAGCTTTAGTTTTTCCTTCTTTTGTTCCTGCTCGGTCCGCTCGCGCTCATAGCTCAGGTTCCTGATCTGCTGCGCCCGCGCATAAAGCTTGCGCAGTTTCTGTTCGGGGTCCGTCTCATTTCCAATGGCCTGAGCAGCGGCCTGGCTGATCTCTTTGCGATTTCCAATGAACCGTTCCGCCTCATCGTTCCATTTCCGGCCTGCTTCCTGCCAGAACTTATCTGGAGTGGAACTTGCAGGGCCGACGTAAAAAAACCGCATTTGAGGTTTGAGGTCTTCTTCCGGAGGCATGTACCCTTCAGACTCAAAGGCCGGCATGCTTTCAACTTCCAGCTCATACCCTCCGCTCTTTTCTACGGGCTTGATATTGTTCGGCATGTGCGAGTAGAGAGTTGCCACCTGATAGCCGCTCTCAAATCCTTCCAGCCCACCGGAATAAGGCTTCATGCGGAAGCTTTCCTTCACGGTATAGAGTTCATGCTGGATGGTCCAATAGTTATCGGTGATGATCCAGGGCCACCCTACTTTGTATTTGTATTCAATAATGCTGCCTACGTTGACCTCCGGCATGGTGAACGCCTTGGCTAAAACTTTTACGCCGCGCGCTTTGATCACGGTTTTTTGGAACGGTTTGCCGGTAAATTCGATGATCCTGCCGTCGGGCTGAATGGTGCGCGCCTTCAGACCGGAAATTGATCCTTCTGGCGGCACCACCAATTCCACGTCCGCATGGCTCTTGCCCTTTTCATTCAGTACCTTCATGCGGACATAGAAAAATTCGGTCTGTTCCTGATCGTCGATGAAATCAGCATAGTAAAGCTGAATGGCGTCCGCCCCGGGATTGCCCGGAACCTGCTTCATCTCCAAGTCGTGCTGGGTAATGGGCTGCCAGTCTTCTTTTTGCGCCTGAGCGGGCGCAATGAAAACCGCCAAGAGAACAACTGAAAACAATAGCCGAACAGGATTCACTGCAAGCACCTCAGCACAGTTTAAGGGGGGAATTGTTTGCAAACTATATAACAAGAAAGGCGATTTGACCAGAGTCTCTGATTGCCCTTGCAAAGAGTTAGCCATGCGCACTCAGCTCGCACAGCGGAGCGGCTGCCGGGATGAAAGGAGATGCGAAGCTGGGCCGTCCGCCTTTTTTATCGTCAAAAAGACTCCATCGGATAGCATTGTCTCCGCGGTTTTTGCAAAGGGCAGAAAAGTAAAAGATCTCCGCCTAGCAGGCTGCGAAAGGAGCAATTGGCAACGGGCAATCAGCTTTGGTGCTTCAGCTCCGTTCATCGATTCAAGGAGTAAGCTTCTAAGAAATCGTAGACAAGACGCAGGCGAACTGCTTCTAGCGCTATTCCTGTTCCGCTGCCTTGGCGAGCGGCACGGCGCCGTACTTGATCAGAATCTGC
>JBAVUZ010000172.1:0-1792 GCA_049697035.1 Candidatus Angelobacter sp.
GAGAAACTGCGGTTTTGAAGTGCCGATCACGCAGATCACCATCAACCTTGCGCCGGCGGACGTCAAGAAAGAGGGCTCAGGCTTTGACCTGCCGATGGCCATGGGAATTCTGGGCGCTTACGGCGGCCTGATAAAAAAAGAGCTGCCTGAATACGTGATGGTGGGCGAACTATCACTCGATGGCGGCATTCGCGGCGTGCGTGGCGCGCTGCCGATTGCCATTGCCGCCCGCGCAAAAAAGATTGCCAACCTGATTGTGCCGGAAGTGAATGCGCGGGAAGCCGCCGTGGTGAGCGGCGTGAATGTTTATCCGGTGAAGTCGCTGATCGATGTGGTGAATCTACTGAACACAGGCAACGGTATTTCACCGCTGACCGTGGATACATCCCAGATGCTGGTTGAGGCCGACCAGTTCGGCGCGCCGGACTTTAAGGAAGTGCGCGGGCAGTTTACTGCCAAGCGCGCGCTGGAAATTGCGTGCGCCGGCGGACACAACATTCTCATGATCGGGCCTCCGGGCTCCGGCAAGACGATGCTGGCCAAGCGCATCTCCAGCATTCTTCCGCCGCTCACGTTTGAAGAAGCGCTGGAGACCACAAAGATCCACAGCGTTGCCGGCGTGCTGGATGCCGCGTCCGGGCTGGTGAGCGTGAGGCCTTTCCGGTCGCCACACCACACGATTTCGGATGCCGGGCTGATCGGCGGCGGAATCATTCCACGTCCCGGCGAGGTTTCGCTTTCGCATAACGGCGTTTTGTTTCTTGACGAGCTGCCGGAGTTTCCGCGCAACGTGCTGGAAGTAATGCGCCAGCCGCTGGAAGACGGCAATGTGACGATTGCGCGCGCGTCCATGTCGCTGACTTTTCCGGCGCGATTCATGCTGGCCGCGGCCATGAATCCGTGTCCGTGCGGCTACCATGGGTCAGGACAAAGAGATTGTCCCTGCTCGCAGCCGATGATCCAGCGCTATGTCTCCAAGATTTCAGGCCCGTTGATGGACCGCATTGATATTCACATTGACGTTCCGGCGGTGAATTACAAGGAGCTGCGCGGGAGTGACAGTAAAGCGGAAAGCTCGGCGCAGATTCGTGAACGCGTGGTGCGCGCCCGTGAGGTCCAGCTCAATCGCTTTGCTGCCGCCGGTGAGCGCAACTATTCCAACGCGCAGATGAGCTCACGCCAGATCCGCGCCTATTGCGATCTGGGCACGGACAGCGAGCGCATGCTGGAACGCGCCATGCAACAGCAGGGACTCAGCGCTCGCGCGCATGACCGGATATTGAAGGTCGCACGGACGATTGCCGACATGGAAGCCAGCCCGCAGATTGAGAGCAAGCACATCGCGGAGGCGATCCAGTACAGGACGCTGGATAGGACGTACTGGGTCTGAATTAATGTCGCTTCGCTCCAAACCGCTAGAGACTCTGGAACGTGGTTGGTGTGATCTGCGCCTGACGCAAGCGGCTCGGCGCGCAAGTCGGCCTCGCCGCTAAAGTCCACGCGCTTTGCTCCAAACCGCTTCAGACTCTGGAACGTGGTTGGGTGATCTGCGCCTGACGTGCGCCGAACAGGGGAGTTCCCCAGCCACTTCCACTCTTCAAGGATCTTAGGGTCTGCCTAGTGTATGATTTCACGCACCTTCGCGAGCGTCTTCCCGCGTCAGTCCCTAGTACTCTGACCGCCTGGAAGAAGGAAGCCACAAAGATACTTGGCAGAAAAGGAAGAAAAGGCTAAGTACAGGGAGGCGATCTCTGCGCAAAAATACAGATGCAGCTTTCCGCAGAAGACAGTG
>JBAVUZ010000173.1:0-9731 GCA_049697035.1 Candidatus Angelobacter sp.
AACTGGACGCGAAAATCAGTGCGCAGGCCGAGAAATTTAGCACCCAAATTGTTCCCGGGGCGACAGTGACGGTCCCAGTGGAGTTCTATCAGATGTCGGAGGACCGTAAGAAAATTGTCATTGACCACGTCGAACAGCTCAGGGTGGCGCTGGGAGATAGCTCTTTTCAGAAATTGGAAACCTACGTTCTTTCAATGTATCCTGCGCCAAAGAGTGTAGTTAGACCGGCGCCTTCGCTCACAACTGGTAAAAACCGAACGGAGAACAAATGACCAATCGCTTTCTCCTGGAGCAGATTGGACGTAAGCACCAACCAGGCGAGTCTTCCCCCGACAACCTGAAAGCAGCAGCCCACATCCTATTCTTCTGAGTAAACCAGTTTTTCGCGGCGAACCAACTTTCGAGTAAACCAGCTTTAAGCAATCATTCCAGGAGTCTCCGGTTCCATGGCCACAGCAATCAAAAACGAAAGCCAATATATTGATGCATTTTTAAAATTAACTTTGCGGCCCGCCTCAGCCTCTGACCTTATTCCCATGCTTAGCTCGCTCACGCCGGGCCAGAGGCAGGATTTCGTGGAGCTGGCGGATTCAAACCACGTTGTGATCCGCGCGTTTGAAGTGCTAAACCGCGTGGCCGGCAATCGAGGGAATAACGACATTCAAGCCTGGGCGGTGGAAACGCTGGCCAAGGAGCGCGCCCGCATCTCCAATGCGCTGAACCATCTGGAGGCAGTATGTAATGCGCTGGAAGAAGAAGGCTGCCCCACGGTGGTGATGAAAACGCTGGACCACTGGCCCGACCTGGGCAATGATCTTGACCTGGTCTCCACGGGCCCCAAGACGAAGATTGTGAATGTGTTCACCAAGCGCTTTGGCGGCAAGGTGGAAGCGCGCAGCTGGGGTGACAGGCTGGCCTGCAAATGGAATTTCTCCATTCCGGGATTGCCGGAATCGATTGAGACGCATGTTGGCCGCCTGGGCCAGACGGGTGAGCATATTGGCCTGGCCAAGCGGTGCGTTGACCGCCGGGTTACGATACGGCTGAACGGCAACGCATTCTATGTGCCCGCGCCGGAAGAGCGGATCTTTGCCGCTACGTTGCAGCGCATGTATCGGCATTTTTATTTCCGTGTTTGTGACATTCTGAACGCGACGGCCATTATTGAATCTGGCAAGGTCGATTTCCGCGAACTCCGCACTGCCGCCACTGTGGCCGGAATCTGGCCGGGCGTTGCCAGCTTTCTGAAGATTGTTTCTGACTATGTGCAGCGTTATCGCGGCACGCCGCTGGAGCTGCCAGCTGAAGTAATTGCTGCCGCCACCATAAATGGCGACAAGATTTACACTCGCGCGCGATTCCTGCGCGTGCCCATCATGCCGTACGGAGCGCGGCTCTATACAAAACAAATTACCCAGGCTGCGTTCAGCGGGAACGTTCCAGCCACATTCCGCCTGAGCCTGTTGCCGCCGCTGGCTTCTGCCGCGGCTGTGGCCTTCAAGATTACCGGCAGCGACAAAGGTGTCTGGTAGCGCCAGTTAGAGTTTCATTCTTTAAACGCAGAAAAGAGCGACGGTTGGTTGTCCGTCGCTCTTTCTGTTTTCGTCGAGCAAACTTGCCCGCCGCCTAGCGATGGTGGGAACTGGAGCCTGAGTGTGAGTCGCTATGGCCGCCACCGCCACCATGCGACGATGAACCGCCGCCACTGTGGGACGATCCTCCGCTGGCGTGAGATGAATATCCGCCGTTGCCGTGCGATGAGTAGCCGCCACCGCTATTGCGGGTGTATGAGCCGCCACTGCCGTTGCGCGATCCCGATCCTGAGTATGAGCCTCGAGAGTCGTTACGTTGAGCGGGCGGGTTGTATCGAGGTTCATTATGTTGGGCCGGCGGATTGTATCGGGGCTCGCTTCCCCGTTGCGCGGGCGATGCATTACCCGGCTGTTCTCTCGGCGTCACAATGGGCCTATGCAGATCAAGCGGCGGCCTGCTGTTGCCGCCAGAGTTGCCCTGCGCTGCATGATCAACGCGGTCTGCAGCGGAAACTCCGGGGCCTGAACCGTGGTCAATGGCTGGACTGCCCTGGACTGGACCGCGACCTGCGCTCGAACCGTGGTCGGCGCTGGACGGGAATTTCTGCCAGCCACCGCTTTCCGGGGTGTGTGAACTTTGTCCCGCGTTGCGATCAGGGGCTTGCGACATCCCGGAATTAATCTGATGGTCGTTTATTTGACGATCATTTACTTGGCGACCGCTCATCTGACGATCATTTATCTGACGATTATTCAGTCCGCTGGAAGAGCTTCTTGGACTTCCTGAAGAATCAGAGCGGCCGTTGGCGAGGTCGCCACCGGAATGGCCGGCGGACGAGCCAAATTTGTTCCAGCCACTGTGGTCGGGACGGGAATGATCTTGCGCCGTGTTGCTTGAAGATCCAGCAGCGCTAGATCCGCCATTCGGCGCATGGGCATTGTTCATGCCTGACTCTGTGCGGCCTTTCTCGTTGAATGACGGCTGGCCGACGTGGCCGCTCTGAGCGCCGCTTGTCGCGCTGCCAACATTGCCGTGAGAAGCGCCGGCAGCTTCTGGTCCCACAACGCGCTGCACACGTTGCATCTGGTCATGAAATGATTCCTGCCTTGCCGCAGGAGGCGCGTGCCTGGTAAAGAAGTGATCGCTGTTGCGCGTCTGAATTCCCGCAGGCGCGCCGGAGTTGCCGTTACCGGCATGGAGGCTTTCGCGCGAAGGTACAACCGGCAGGTTCGCCGTCATCACCCGGGATTCACGCAGCTCGCGCTCTTCCACGCCGTGACGCCAGCCTTCATGGCCGCCACGGCCAAAGTTTTCGGCTGACACACTGGTGATTGCGCCGCGAACATGTGGGTTGGTCAACGCCAGATGTGCGTTGGAGAAATATGGCTGACGTCCGCGCACGGCGAGCGGAGCAATATAGTTGCCGCGACCGTGGAAGTTGTTGATCACATTAATGTTCGTGATGTTGACCACATTCACGCGATTGAAGCCGCGTCCGTACCAGGGATAAAACGGATCATGCGGGCCCACGGGGAACCATCCAATGGAGCCAAAGCCGAAGCCGGAGCGATGTCCGAAGCCGACAAAGAAGACGAATGCCGGAGACCACAGCGGACGGTAGCCGATATAAAGAGGACCAGGCCACCAGCACCAATTATTTCCGTAATAAAACCAGCGGCCGTAGTGATAAGGCGCCCAGCCCCACGGCTCATAAGATACCCATGTCCAGCCGTAATATGGCTCCCAAACCCATCTTCCCGTTTGATATGGGGCCCACGTTGCTTCCTGATAAGGCTGCCAGACGTTTCCATATCCCGGGACGTAAACCCAATGGCCATAGCCATCAAGATCATTCACGCCGGTGTAATAGCGGTTGGTGTGGCCAACGCTCTCTGAATCCCGCACAATGTGGTCGCGATCACTATTCCAACGGTCCCAATCATCTTTCTCTGGCGCGCTGCTGACTTTATATTCCGGCTGGTCCGTGCCTCGAACGGTAATAATCTCGCCTTCACGCACACGAGTGCTGCCCTGCGGCGTGGTAATTTCGGCTTCGCCTTCCCTCACGATCACATCTGTTTGCGAGTCTGAAACCACCTGCACGCGGTAGCGTCCCGGCCGCAGCGGACGCACCGCCACGTTCGGCGAATCGATTTCCACATCGGCTTCGCTGCCTTTCAGCATGGTGTAGCTTGCGTAGCCCTGCCCGACCTGCACTTGTATGCGCCGGGGCGTCAGGTCAGCAATCTTGGCCTGGCTATGCGCCGCCAGCCGCAGGATATTGGCGTAATCAAGCTGAATTTCCGTGCGCGCATTCTCGCCGGTGGCCACCTGGTCACCGCGCACCACGGGCGCGTTGATCGACGTGCTGCCCCAATCGCCGCTATCACCGCGCTGCGTTGAAACATCGCCATGGATAAAACTGATTCTGGCAACCACCGGCGCAGGCCCTTCACTGCGCGGAGCGGCTTCGCCGTTTGGTCCTTGCGGATAATCCTGCGCCAGCCCTGGTCCTTGCCCGTCGCTCGCAGGCGCTGCCTTGCCGTTCGATCCGTTATCGTAATCCTGGTCCTGCGCCCACGCGTACGCCGCTAATCCTGTCACCGCGAATAATATGATTGCTAAACGTCTCACCGTTTTCATGCGGTCCTCGTCTGCACCTTTTTAAGCGGCGCGCCGGGGATCAGCTCGGCGCGCCTTTTTGCTTCCCTCTTGTAAAGCTACTTATTCAACCGTTGACAAGGTAACTGCAACTGCCCTGCCAATCGGCAAGATCGCTATCTGCATGATTCACCGCTGCTTAGCAGAGGTAAAGATACGTAGGATGTAGCGGTGGTGGTTTTCAACCAGTCAAAGCGGTGGATTTAGGCCGGATCGCCGCCGCACATGGCCTTTATTTTTCCCGCAAGTTTTTTCTCCAGCGCCGATCTTTGGACGACCGATCTCGGGTCCCGATGGAGCAGTCTAGCTACGCACAGGAGAACGCTGCCATGCACTCTATCCGCCTTCGCAGTTCAATGATTCGTTTGCTTACCTCAACAACTTCCATACTGGTCGCAGGTTCTGTCCTGTTTCTTTCTGCTCTTGCCGCTGCGCAGGATTCCCCTGGACGCTTTGAAGCCGGCGCTTCCTTCAGCACCATGCATATGCCAGGTATCGCGGCCCTTGGACCCGCATTGGAAGGCGACGTCAACTTCGGACGCCACTTTGCCCTGGATGGCGCGGTGAGCTGGTTCCCCAACAGCACGCGGGGCAAAAGTGCGGCGACTGGCTTCTTCGGGGCCAAAGCAGGCATGCGCACGCAGCGATTCGGTTTCTTCGGCAAGGCCCGACCCGGGTTCATGACTTTTGGCAATGCCTTTCGCCAGGAAACCATCATCCTTACTCCCGCGTCCAATGGAATCGGCAGTATCAGCACCGCGTCTTCTTTCCGTGTGGGCCAGCTCACGCAACGTGCGCTCGATCTTGGCGGTGTCGCGGAATACTATCCTGCACGCCATTGGGCTTTCCGCTGGGACGTGGGCGATATGATGCTATTTCAGGAGAAGGGCCCTACTTTCACCTTCATCGGTGTAGGTACACCCAGTCTTCCGCCCGTCATCGAGCGTTCCCCCGGCATCACCAATCATTTTCAATTCAGCACTGGCATCCACTATCGCTTTTGAAAAATGTTGGGACGAGACGCGCCCAATTTCTGCGTGAAGTTGATTCTGGGTAGAGAGATCTGCATGCAGTTGCCAAAAGATGGGCAAACCGGCAAATAACGGTTTTCAGAACTCCCACTCTTTCTCCAATCGGCGAAAGAGTGGGATGAATTATTTCCGGTCAATTCCCGCAGACAACGGAAACGACTGTCCCTATGCCGGCATGTCCAGGAGCCGGGCCATATCCGGGATCGGTATGAACAACTACTATCTTCGAAACATCACCAGTAATGGTGGAACCCGATTGGGCGATCGAGTTCGAAACAATCACAGCGATGAACGGAGAGACGGTGTCCGGGGGATTTGAACTGTCTCCGGGAGCGCTGCTCCAGACACTGCCACAACCCTGGGAACCAGAGGCCGCAAATCCCTTGAACGCCGAGGGAGCTGTTCCTCCTGTAAGAGAGTTATCTTTGGCCCATTGCGCGCCCCAGAATGTTATTTGTTTCCCCACGACCGCGTTGTTGCCGCCAATCACAAAGTGCGCAGGAACCACTCCCGGTTGCGGAACGAAATTAGGACAGATCCGCACAACGCTGTTGTCCGCGGAAAGCGTTCCATCCAGGAACCGGGTCCCGGCCTGCGTAACGTACAGGCAGGCATCTGGCCCTACCTGTGAAAGGTCTCCGCGGAATCCGCCGCTGGCCATCAGCGACTGCGTTGGCGCGGCAGTAAAATCACCGCCAGGAAAATCAAAGCGCGAAATTGTTCCACTGTTATCATTGGTGACCACATAGTCGGGCGACGTATGGAAAGCCACTCCGTCCGGAAAAGTATTCATGGAAACATGCTGAATCACTTCGCCATTTCTATTCAACACGGTAAGCCCACGGTCCGGATTTCGCACCGCCATGAAAAGAAAATTTCCAGTTGGATCAAAAAATATTCCGTCGATAAACGTTGCATCGGCGGCGTCAAGATTCGCAAATGTGCTCGCAACCATTGTTACGGGATTCACGCTCACAAGGGTACACGGTGGAGTCCCGAAGCAACTACCACCAATCCCGCCAACGTAAACGAGATTGTCTGTCTGCGGATCAACAGCAATGCCCAGCCCATTTCCTTGCGGACCAAATGTCGGACGCAGCTGCAATCCTGTTGCAGCGTCCAGATTCGTGACGCCTCCACCGGTGTTCGAGTACATGGTTCCGTCCGGATGGTTCGTCAGACCGCATCCAGCCGTGACAGCGATCGGGCTGCCAGGCGCCTGGGGGTGGACTGAAGTGCCATTCACCACTGTTTTAGCGGCTGCCTGGAACTTGAAAAGCGTGTTTCGATTGCAGGAATCTACCCAGAGATCGCCATTAGGCGCAAAAGCAATTCCGCCATCGATTTCACCAGGCGGCAGTGGCCCGGTAGCAAAGAGTTCTTGCGTCAATCCAGGTTGCAGAAATGGAAATGGTTGTTGAGCATTCAGGCGTCCGGCAGTCCCGCCAAGCAGGCAGCCCGCCAGCAGTAAAAGTGAAATGGATCTCCAGCAGGAATTCGGAGAGTTGATGTCCACGTTTTAACCTCTCTATCTAAATTGTTTTTTGGGGAACTCGAAAGAGTGTGCCGCAAAAGCGGCGGCTTTCATTTCCCTTATAGGTAATGACATTCGCGTGACATGCGTTTCACCAAACGACAAAGAAAACAGTAGGGATGACCAGGAAACTGGAACAAAGATATTAGAAATTTCTTTTTAGAACACTCTCAGGAAGGCGCCAGACGGAAAGATAGCGCGCGTGCCAAAATTTCTCTTCAATCCTCTTCCCTGCCTTTCTGATCCGCCTCTTCCATTTTGGAATACTGATGGAACGCTCTACGGCATGGCACGATGATATCCTTGCACGTTCCAAAAATGTCCCGGGGAGGACATGTTGGCCGCCATGCGAACCCATTCCTGCTGCTCACTGCCATATTAATCACGAGTGTTGCTTTTACCGCGCAAGCTCAGCCACCGTCTTCCCTGAACCCAGAAAATCGCCCAATCACAGGGCGTGCAGGTGCAGCCCGACCCGGAGCCGCAAATGCGTTTATCCGCAGTGACCAGTACAACTTCATCCGCCACGGCGTGCCGGCGCTGGCCATGGGCGTGGGATTTGAAAAAGGATCGCCCCAGCAAGAGCTTTTCAAGACATGGCGGACGCAGCGCTACCATGCGCCTTCTGACGATCTGGAGCAGCCAGTGGACCTGGCGGCAGCCCGCAAATATGAAGACATTATCCACGGGCTGATGGTACGCCTTGTCGACAGCGAGGGCCGTCCCCAATGGAAGCAGGACAGTTTCTTCCGGCGTTATGCGCCCATTGGACTTTATTGAGCACAAAAAGCCCTGCCATGTGACAGGGCTCGAAGGAAAGGCTCATCCGGTCGGGGCTTCCTTCTTTTACCGCGGAGCCACTGGAGTGTTTCCGCGTCTCTTTTCAGAGTTATTTACAGAAGGAGCCAACGCCGATGCTGGACAATGCAAGACAAAGATCGACGCGTCCATGCCCCATCTGCTGCACGGCGAACGCTCGGGAAATTGCATTGGCCACATCACCCGGCTTGTAGGTCGGCCGCGCCTCCAGGACCAGTGCTGCTTCTCCGGCAACCAGCGGAGTGCTGAATGACGTTCCCCAGCCTGCCGCATAGTTTCCGCCCGGATAAGTTGTGATGACGCCTTCGCCGGGTGCCGCGATGAAAACTGAATTGGTGCCAAAGTTAGTGAAACTGCTCTTAACGTCAGAGTTGCTGGTGGAACCCACTCCGATCACGCTGTTATAGGCCGACGGGAAAACAAGTATCTGTCCACCGTCGTTACCTGACGCCGCTATCACCACCACATTCTTGCTGAGAGCGTATTGGATGGCATTTTGCAGAGCAGGCGAACCCTGTGCAATTTCAAAACTCATGCTGATAACGTTCGCGCCATTGTCCGCCGCGTAATAGATTGCGCGAACGATGTTAAAGAGATCAGAGCTTCCGTCGCCGGCAAAGGCCTTCAATGACATGATGTGCGCGCCAGGGGCCACCAGGTGAACCAGACCTGCCGTCATGGTTCCGTGTCCAAACTCGCCCGGAGGTCCATCCAAAATGCTGGTAGTTGACTGGCTGAGGATTGCCACCGTGGAAGCGTTTAACTGCACCAGGTTCTGGCCATCAAGAATGCTGGTGGTGGACTGCGCCAGAGCGGCAGCCATCGCCGGGCTCAAATCGACCAACTCAGAGGGATCGGCCACATTTGAAATGAAATTGAAACCTGAAACCAGAGCGGATTGCAGTGCCGGATGGGACGTATCAACGCCCGTATCAATTACAGCAACCGTGATTCCCGTGCCGATGAAACCGGAGGCCAACTGCAAGTCATGCTGGCGGATGATGGTTGTGGCGGGCTGTGTCACATAATTACTGGCGACTGCCGCCCCGTAATAATTCACCACGGTGCGGCCCGGCAGACCATCCAGAATCGATGTGGTGGACTGGGTCAGGCTGGCGTTTGTTGCCCCGGACAACTCAGGCACGCCGAGGGCGCGATCCTGCTCAAAGCTCTGCACGTCGCTGTCTGTAGAAATACTGGAATCAATCGAAGAAGTTGAAACCAGGAAAACGCCATGTGAAGACCCCTGTGTCAATTGCGTAAGACCGTGTCGCCCGCATACGTCCTGCACTTTGTCAGGCGAGGTCACCAGGACGAAGTTGTCCTGTCCCCAGAGCAACAGGCCCGTCAAAAAACACAAGCCGACACAAATTTTTGCAAGCACACTGAATCTGCCGCTCAGAGAAGGACGCCACTTGCTTCGGAAGGACCTTCCATCCCCTGACGCATTAGAAAAAGCCAGTTCTGTATTTAACGGCTTTAGAAGCAGATTCATTCGTGCTGCTGTCTGTTCCGCCATTCCGTCTCTCATATCGCAAATCTTCCCTTGGTAGTTTGCCATGCTGAGTCGTATCGCGCTGTAACGGCGGTCACTCCAAGCAATCGCGTTCAGTTTGTTTACGCTCAAATACACGGAAGCACCGGGCACGACGCTAAAACTAGCCCTCTTTCCCGCATCATGCCGAGATCGCCTTTTGTCGATTCCGTCGACCTGTGGGGAGTATAGCGAGAGTGTCTGCCTGGGATGTAAAGGATTTTCTTTACCAGCACAAAAACAACCGCGTGAAAGTGAACAAGAAACGAACAATGTAGTTACTGAGAGCCGAACCTCAGCATCGATTAAATTATTTATTTTAAAAGACTTATATTAAAACTTGCCAAGTCAATAAGAGTCGCCAACCGACAGGACGATGTAGATTAGCCAGTCCTAATAAACCCTGAAATAAGATCTGAAATCAAACAAAATTCTTAGACTTATTAATAAATTCTTGGCGCTCTGAGGGGAGTACTTGGCGAGTGAAGGCTGGACTTACTTGCCGCTGGTACCGCTGGTGCTTGTAGTGCTCGTTCCGCTGCTGCTGACAACGTTCATGAGCGACTGATAGAGATCGATGCGACCATAGCCCATGTCACTAATCTGCTTGGTCTTCGAG
>JBAVUZ010000174.1:0-2947 GCA_049697035.1 Candidatus Angelobacter sp.
AAGAGGCCGTCACGGCTGGGATCCTCACCCAGGCGCACCAGCAGTTCACGCAGTAACTCCTGCGTGCTCACTGCGGATACCGGCGAGGCTTCGTCGATTTTCTTCACAACAGCTCCTGATTTCACCAAGAATCTCCTAGTAGCGGAATTCCCTGCCCCCGGCGTATTCGAAGGAGTTGAGCATGGTCTCTTCGATCCGCACCTTCTCCACGTGCGCGTGATGAAAATCTCTCTCCAGAATGTCGAACACTTCAACGCACAGGTTTTCCGTAGTCGGGACAGTTCGTTGAAATTCTTCTAACGTATTGAGGTTCTGGTGGTCAAAACGTTCCAAGATTTTTTCATGGACAAAAGAATCCAAATCTACCAAGTTGCAAACCATGCCCGTCCGCGGGTCGACCCGGCCTGCAACTGTGACCTCCACGGAATAATTGTGGCCGTGGCCGTGTGGATTGTTGCACTTACCGTAGACGTCCTTATTTTCCGCATCTGACATTTCCACGCAATGCAGCCGGTGCGACGCCGAGAATAGATATCGTCTAGTCAGGTAGGCTTTCATGCTTCTCCGTAGAAATCCACAAATAGATCCGGTGTCTCATACACGCGGACGCGATGCAGTTCGGCCAAATTTAGCTTGGGTTCGAGGCGTCGCCAGATGCTAATCGCCAGGTTTTCGGTCGTGGGGATCTGGTCTTTGAACTCCGCAACTTCCTTGTTTAGGAAGCGATGGTCCATTGCCTCAATCACCTCCCGGTTCATAATCTCCTTTAACTCTTTCAGGTCCACCACAAATCCCGACCGCTGGTCCACATTGCCCTTCACCGTGACTTCCAGCGTGTAATTGTGCCCATGGCCGTGCGGATTGTTGCACTTGCCAAAAATGCGCTGATTTTCCTCTGGGGTGAATTCCGGATTATTGTAATAATGCGACGCCGAAAACTCGGCTTTCCTTGTCAGATAAACCATCAGAATCAGATCGTTAGCTCAGATCGCCCTTTCGAATAGATGACCCATCGGTCGCTTTGGGTGCGGATTGTGAGTACATGCGCCCCTTCCATCTTAACTCGCCCCGCCTATTGAAATGGAGATGTGAACGCAACAAAAGTGACACATAAATCGGTAACCCTATGAAAGCCATAAGGTTAGCCTTCAAGGGGAAATGCGCCTGGCGAATCCGGAAAAGGAAAATCAGATAGAAAAGCACTCCTATTGAGAAGAACACTGCAGCACTCCCAAAATGGCTGCGAGCAATCATGACCAGCCCGACCGTGAGCAGGAAGGCAATGGCAACGAACTCAAGCGCACGCCTTGCTGCCAGCAGTACGGGCTGACGGAAAAGAATAGCCAGGCCCTTCGACCAGCCTTCCCACATCGCGCTAAATGTGCGGTACATTCTGGTGCGCACCCGTCCGGCGCCATAGCCAAACCAAATTCTGTTACCTGATGCTTTAAAAATCTTTGCCAACTCTATGTCTTCAAGGACATTGAGTGGTAAAACGCCGTGTCCTCCAAGGGCTTCATACACTTCGCGCCGGACGAGAATGTATTGCCCATTGGCCGCCACAGAAGGGTCGGCGGGGTCATTGATTTTTTCTGACGAATAGGTTCGCACAAGGTCAGCAAAGACGAGCGGCATCACCGCCAGTTCCCACCATGAGCCGGTTTCCTGCTCCGGCGAGTATGAGAGCAACGCAACTTTGCGGGTCTCAGCTTCGCTCACGGAAGCCGCCAGCGATCCGGGATAATGAAACGTATCGGCATCAGTGAACAGCAACCACTCGGCTGTGCTGCCCGCAGCGCCGGTGACAAGCGCGTTGACCTTCCCTGTCATCCCCGGCTTAAGTTCGCCAGCGCTTAATACCCGCACCCCCGGAAAAGATTCTGCAATAGCCTTGGTCCGGTCTGTTGATCCATCATCTACCACTGTGATTTGAAAGGAGATGCCCTGCTGGGCCACAAGCGACTGAAGGCACCGGCCAAGGCAATCCTCCTCATTCCGTGCGGGAATGATGACGTCGACCGTTACTTCCGCTTGGCCTGTCTGCATGTGAATCGGGTTATTATAAGGGGGTGAGATCCCTTCGAATCATAATCCCGGCCTTTCTGGCGGCCGTTTTGGCAGGCTGCGTCATTGGCTGCAATGATCAGCCCAAGCTGCGCTTGATCGGTTCACAAGCGCCGGATTTCACCGTACAGGACACCGACCGCAAAGTCAGGCTTAATGACCTGAAAGGGAAGATCGTAATCCTGAACTTCTGGACAAGCTGGTGCGAGCCCTGCATCGTTGAGATGCCGTCGCTAAAGCAGCTCCAGAAACAGATGAGCTCGCAGGTAACCGTTCTGGCAGTAAGCACCGATGAAGACGCCGCCGCTTACCACCATTTTCTGCAGCAATACAACATCGACTTCCTGACCGTAAACGATCGCAAAAAGCTAAGCAGCGATCTTTATGGCACAACGGGCCAGCCGGAAACTTTCATCATTGATCCCTCCGGCGTGATCCGACGCAAATTTATTGGCCCCGTGAATTGGACCAGCCCGGAGATCGTGGATTACCTGCAAAAGCTGTAATCCCAAAGTCCGAATCGAAGCGTTTTCTGAAATCCCGAATCCGCGCAGCGGTGAGGGATCGCTATTGCCAGCAAGTCATTTCAGGCTTCGTTTAGATTCTTCTCCATCGTCATAATTGTCTTTGCCATAGGGATCTCTCCCCTTTGACTCCGCTCAGGGTCGAGATTTCAGAAAAACGAAGCTTCGAGACGCCAGCAGCTATTTAGCGGCAGCCTTCTTCATAGGTGGCAAAAAGCTCTTCTTCACCTTCGCCACAATCACGTAATTGGGATCGACCATTTCATTCAGGTGAATCTCGCCGACTTTCGATAGCAGTTCATAGGCGTCCATCTCAGAGAGGCCGTAGTCGGTGTGGATCCAGCCGACCAACTCTGTAA
>JBAVUZ010000175.1:0-1657 GCA_049697035.1 Candidatus Angelobacter sp.
GGCGGCTCTCCGCGCTGTTTGCGATTGACGCTTTTGGCGGCGGTTTTTTGACGGACGCGCTGGTCTCATATTGGTTTTTTCGACGCTTTGGCATCGCGGAAAGCCAGCTGGCATTGCTTTTCTTTACGGTGCACGTGTTGAATGCGCTCTCACATCTGGGCGCCGCGTGGCTGGCGCGACGAATCGGCTTAATTAAGACGATGGTTTTTACTCATCTGCCGTCCAGTGTTTTTCTGATTGCAGCGGCATTCATGCCGTCGCCACGTTGGGCGATCCTGCTGTTTCTGCTGCGGGAGTCGCTGGTGGAAATGGACGTGCCAACGCGACAGTCTTATGTCGCCGCCGTGGTAAAGCCTGAAGAGCGGACGTTTGCCGCTGGGGTGACCAATCTGGTGAGGAATGGAGCGTGGGCCGCAGCGTCGGCCGTGGCTGGAGTCTTTATGCAGCAGGTGGCGTTTGCCGCACCGCTATTGCTAGGCGGTGGATTGAAGATCATTTATGACGGACTGTTGTGGCGCGCTTTTCGACATCTGGCGCCACCGGAAGAACGCAAAGCCCAGGGCGGCTCCTAAGAGAGACAGGCTGTTCTTTAGATGCGGCAACAGATCCAGCAAGGGGGAAATCCTGCCAACTCGAAGGCAGCACAGAATGCAGGCATAATACTGGACTGATTCTTCGCGGCAGCCTATCTTGGAGAAATAATGCGCATCTCTGTACTCCTCCTGCTCATTGTGGCGCAATCGTTGCCGATGGCCTCCCTTGCACAAACCGCCGAGCCGCAAACTGCCGTATACCGCGTGGACGTTCACGTGGTGCTGGTGGACGCGCAGGTGCTGAACAAGAAAACCCGGCATGCGGCACGTGAATTGAAAAAGGAAGATTTTGAACTGTACGAAGACAATGTTCGGCAGCAGGTGAGCTCATTCAGCCAGGATACGCTGCCTCTGTCGATTGTGTTGCTTTTCGATCTTACCGACAGCGTCAGGCCGGTATTGAAATCGCTGGCAGACGGAGCGCTGGAAGCTTTGCAGCACCTGAAGCCTGAAGATGAAGTTACGGTGATGACGTATGCGGCGTCGGCACAGGTATTGCAGGAGGCGACGACCGATCGCGCGCTGGCGGTGGCGGCAATCGAAAAGGCCAGCCGCATGGAGAGCGGAGAAGCCGCGTTTTTCAATGAGGGCATTTTTCAGGCGGCGGAGCAATTGACCAAGGGCAAAAATCCTTCCAGCCGGCGAGTGATTATCTGGCTGACGGATGACGTGCCCAATATACCTTCAGAAGATTCCGTTCCATTGCGCTACCGGCAGAGCCTGAATGGCGCGATGCCACACAGCCAGGCCGAGGCAGTGCAGCATCTGTTGCGAACCAGCACGGTAGTGTGTTCTCTGGTGAAACAAAGCGATCTCTCCGTGAGTGGGGAGTCCGGGCTGATGTCCAAACCGGTGGAACGCATGCTCCATCCACCGGGAGAAGTTTACAGATATGCCGCGGTTACCGGCGGCCAGGTGATTGAGTTCAAGAAAAAAGAGCTGAAAGAAAAACTTGCGCTGTTGATTGACGACCTGCGGATGCGCTACACGCTGGCATATCACCCGTCGCGGCAGAGGCCGAAAGGGAAGTATTGCGCCATTAAGGTGAAGCTGGCGCCGGAGAC
>JBAVUZ010000176.1:0-9636 GCA_049697035.1 Candidatus Angelobacter sp.
CATCGTCGCCGGGAAACTTGTAACTCTTCAGCAGCTCGCGGACTTCGAGTTCCACCAGATCAAGCAGCTCGGCATCATCCACAGCATCGCACTTGTTCAATGCCACCACGATGCACGGCACGCCGACCTGACGGGCCAAAAGCACGTGTTCACGCGTCTGCGGCATCGGGCCGTCCGTGGCCGCCACTACCAGAATTGCGCCATCCATCTGGGCTGCGCCGGTAATCATGTTCTTGATGTAGTCGGCGTGGCCCGGGCAATCCACGTGGGCATAGTGCCGGTTCGGCGTCTCATATTCCACGTGCGCCGTGGCGATGGTGATGCCGCGCTCGCGCTCTTCCGGAGCGTTATCAATCGAGGCAAAATCGCGAAACTTGATCTTCGGATTGTGCTTCGACAACACCTTGGTGATCGCCGCCGTCAACGTGGTCTTGCCGTGATCAATATGACCAATCGTTCCTACGTTTACGTGCGGTTTGCTGCGATCAAATTTTTCTTTTGCCATGTTTTTAGCCTCTAGCTATTAGCTCTTAGCTTGTTTGAAGTTCTGCAAACTGGTCTGTCCGCCAAAATCAATCTTGCGAAGGTTGCTCAATTTCCTGCTTTGCCTGACAAGAACGCGCCCAAGCGCGTTTCTGATTCCGTTAAATCTTCAAATTCTTTGTCCAGCCGCTCATACTCGGCCAGGTTCTGCTCGCGGAAGCGCTTGAATTCTTCTTCCGACTGCCAGTAATCCAGCGTGAGATAGCGAAAATCAACAGCAACATCTCTTACCAGCTCCGTTCGAATGTAGCCAGCGGAACCACGGAAGAAACGCGCCCATGCTCCCTCAGGCCCGTACTTCTGAACAAACTCTGCTTCCCTTGCCTGCCGTACCTGAAACTCCCAGACGATCACGTATTGCGCGCCCGGTTTCATTTCAGCTCGGAACTAAATCAATTCCTTCGTCGAAATCAGAATCGCCGCGGTAAAACGATCCCAGCAGCGTTTCCCGTTCCACCAAATCCTCACTCGCGATCAACCGGCTGAAGTTCTCGTACTCCAGTTGATACTGCCGGCGAAAATCCTCAAAGCTTTCATGCGACAGCCAGTAATCCAAAACCCTGAACCGACGCTCTGCTTCCGCTTCCAGCCTGCAATCCGTTCCCAGGTACTCAGCCGATCGACGAAGAAGCTCGAACCATATTCCTTCAGGCCCAAAAACCTTCTTAAAATCCTCTTCCCGTCCTTCGGCCACCACGAACTCACGCGCGATCACGAACTGTGAAGTTCGTCCGGCTCACCTTGCTGCCGGCTTGCCCTGTACCTTGGCGACAATCTCTTCCGTCACCGCGCGCGGCGCTTCATCATAATGCGCAAAGTGCATGGAGAAGGTCGCGCGTCCCTGGGTGTTCGAGCGCATGTTGGTGGCATAGCCGAACATTTCAGCCAGCGGCACCAGAGACTTGATCACCTGCGAACCCGCGCGGTGCTCAATGCCTTCAATGCGTCCGCGACGCGAATTCAGGTCGCCGATAATGACGCCCATAAACTCTTCCGGCACGACAACTTCCACGCTCATGATCGGCTCCAGCAGGACCGGCGAGGCCTTGCGCGCCGCTTCCTTAAAGCCCATGGAAGCCGCGATCTTGAACGCCATTTCGTCGGAATCTACTTCGTGATAGCTGCCATCATAGAGCGTGACCTTGATATCGACCAGTTCATAGCCGGCCAGAACGCCGCCTTCCATTGCCTGCTTCACGCCTTGCTCAATGGGCTTGAAGAACTCGCGCGGGACCGAACCGCTCTTGATCTCATTGATAAACTCGAAGCCTTTGCCCATTTCATTGGGCCCGATGCGCAACTTGACGTGGCCGTAGTGACCGGAGCCGCCGGTCTGGCGGATGTACTTGCCCTCGGCCTGGGCTTCCTTGCGAATGGTTTCGCGGTAAGCCACCTGGGGTTTGCCCACGTTGGCTTCCACTTTATATTCGCGCATCATGCGGTCAATGATGATTTCCAGATGCAGTTCGCCCATGCCGCTGATGATGGTCTGACCTGAATCCGGATCGGTGGCAACCTTGAACGTGGGATCTTCCTGCGCCAGACGGCTCAGGGCGACGCCCATTTTTTCCTGGTCACTCTTCGTCTTCGGCTCGACAGCGACGGAAATTACCGGCGCGGCGAACGTGATCGACTCCAGCAGGATCGGCGCTTTTTCCGAGCAGATGGTGTCACCGGTGGTGACGTTCTTCAGACCGACGCAGGCGCAGATATCGCCGGCATAAATTTCGCTGATCTCTTCGCGCTTATTGGCATGCATTTTCAGCAGGCGGCCAATGCGCTCTGACTTGCCTTTGGTCGTATTTAGAACACTGTCACCGGTCTTTAAATGGCCGGAGTACACGCGGACGAACACCAACTGGCCGACGAATGAATCAGCCATGATCTTGAATGCCAACCCGGAAAACGGCTCGTTATCGGCGGGTTTGCGCTCCAAAACTTTTTCAGGATGGTCGGGATCGTGGCCGCGAGTGTCCGCGATATCCAGCGGCGAAGGCAGGTAATCCACCACCGCATCCAGCAGGGTCTGCACGCCTTTATTCTTGAAGGCCGTTCCGCAGAGGACCGGGAAGAGCTTAAGACTGATGACGCTCTTGCGCAGCGATGCGCGCAATTCGTCGGCACTGATGGCCTCGCCTTCCAGGAATTTGTGAAGGATTTCGTCGTCGTTTTCAGCGACTGACTCGACCAGCTGCGCGTGGAAAGCTTCAGCTTTCTTTTTCAGCTCGGCGGGAATTTCTTCCACTTCATACTTGGCGCCCAGCGTTTCATCGCGCCAATAAATGGCCTTCATGCCGACCAGATCGACGACGCCTTTAAAAGCTGCTTCTTGTCCAATGGGAATTTGAATCGCTACGGGGCGGGCATTGAGGCGTTTGCGAATGGTATCGACGGCGTGCTCAAAATCGGCGCCCATCTTGTCCATCTTGTTGATGAAGCAAATTCGGGGAACGCCGTATTTATCGGCCTGGCGCCATACGGTTTCCGACTGCGGCTCGACACCATGCACGGCGTCAAACACGGCTACAGCGCCATCAAGGACGCGCAGCGAGCGCTCAACCTCGGCGGTAAAGTCCACGTGGCCGGGCGTATCAATAATGTTAATGCGAATGTCGCGCCATGTGCAGGTGGTGGCGGCGGAGGTAATGGTAATGCCGCGCTCCTGCTCCTGTTCCATCCAATCCATGGTGGCGGTGCCTTCATGCACTTCGCCAATGCGATGCGTGATGCCCGTATAAAACAAGACACGTTCAGTCGTAGTTGTCTTGCCGGCATCAATGTGGGCCATGATCCCGATGTTGCGGCAACGTTCTAATGGTGCTTGTCTCGGCATTTCCCTTAACTCTTCACTTCTGGGGGAAGACGCAATTCCTGCGTCTCACGGTTAAATTTTTCAATCCTTACAGGAGCTGCGGCACGCCGCGTCTCTCATTTCAAATTCGTTACCACCGATAATGCGCAAACGCCTTGTTAGCTTCGGCCATGCGATGCACGTCTTCTTTTTTCTTGATCGCCGCGCCGCGACCGTTGGCCGCGTCCAGCAATTCATTCGAAAGCTTGTCCACCATGCCTTTTTCGCCGCGTTCACGCGCGTAGCTCACGATCCAGCGGATGGCCAGCGAGGTGCGCCGGTCCGGATTCACTTCCACCGGCACCTGGTAGTTGGCTCCGCCGACGCGGCGGGTCTTCACTTCCAGCATGGGCTTGGCATTTTCCACGGCCTTCTTGAACAGCTTCAGGGCCTCGTCGCCGCCCTTGGCCTGCAGGTTTTCCATGCATTGATAGAAAATCCCCTGCGCGGTGGATTTCTTGCCGCCCCACATCATGGCGTTCACGAACTTGGTGACCAGCGTTGAGCTGTAAATCGGGTCCGCGATCGGATCTCTTTTGGGAACGTGTCCTTTACGTGGCATCGTCTTTAAATCCTCTAAGTCCTTGTCTTTCTTCTGCTATTGCCAAAACTGCCAAGATTGCCAAACATCGCCGAAATTGGCTTGCCTTTCAGATCCTTCGCGCTTCGCGCTCAGGATGATCGCAGCAGGCTCCCGCTTCGCTCACGCCTGCTAAGCGCGATTACTTCGGTCTCTTAGCTCCGTACTTGCTGCGTCCCTGCTTGCGGTTGGCGACGCCGGTTGCATCCAGCGTTCCACGCACAACGTGGTAACGGACGCCGGGAAGGTCCTTTACGCGGCCTCCGCGGATCAGCACAATCGAGTGCTCCTGCAGGTTGTGGCCGACACCGGGGATGTACGTGGTAACTTCAATTCCATTTGTCAGTCGCACGCGAGCGACTTTGCGCAGCGCGGAATTCGGTTTTTTGGGCGTCTGCGTGTAAACACGCGTACAAACGCCACGGCGCTGCGGCGATGACTGCAGGGCCGGGCTGGCCGTCTTGTAATTCGGCGCCGTCCTGCCTTTTCGAACCAGCTGATTAAATGTCGGCAAAGTTATTACCTCTTAATTTCAAGGACTCCGCAGCTGCGCTGCTTTGCCCTCGTGCTACGTTCGCGCGGGACAGCGCTCTCTTCGCACTTCACCCGCTGCTTAAAACTGTTGCTTTTTCAACAGACAAATGTCCGCGCACACGGGCGCGTCCAGTCTGCTTTAGAATCCCGCGTTGCGAGACTGGCTGCGATGCATGCAGCCATAAATCCGCCTAATCAGCGGAGAATATTGAATTACCCTATCTGTGGTTGAGAAACGACGGTGGCACCGAGCCTGATCGGGGGCACTCCGTTTCGTTCTCCTGGCCCGCATACCCTTCCGTGGGAAGGTAGCGCGGACCATTTCAGCGAGGCATGCCCTGCAAACGGAATAAATCCTCGGGCAAAATTACGTTACTGCTCAATACAGGCAAGCTAAATTGTACTCGCGGAACCTTATAAATATAGCAACTGAGACCAGATTCCGTCAACACGGCCACCCGGCAAATCGGCACACACATGCAGAATCATCCCAGTAAACCAACATACGGTGCATTTTTTCTGGAACACCCCCGCTTAAAAGGCTCCGCTCGCCATTAGCAGCGCTGGAGTGGCCCTGCTGTTGAAGAAATCGCCGCAAGAATCTACACTGAACTCTCTTCTATATTATGCGCAATCAAGTGTTTCCCAAGATGCAGGCAAAAAAACCACGCTACCCACTTTTTACCGGAATAGCCCTTATTTTATTTGTGTCATTCGCGGCGGGTTGTGGTGGTTCAAAGTCGAAGAACAACGCGATAGCGTCGGTCAGGATTAGTTCTACCTCGCTTTCCATGGTGGCGGGCGATGTCGTCGCGCTCAGCGCATCGGCCGTGGATTCCTCCAATGCCAATGTTTCCACCACGTTTACCTTTAATTCATCAAACACCCAGATTGCCACAATTTCACCCGCGGGCAACGTTTGCGCCGGGGTGTGGGATACCGCGTTTGTGATTTGCAACGGCTCTGACGCGCAGGGAAACCCCATCAGCGGGACAGCGATCATTACCGCGACCGCCGGCGGCGTGACCAGCGGACCGGTGACCGTCGCCGTGCATCCATCGATCACTAGAGTCACCATCGATCCGGTGACGGAACCTTGTTTCTCAATTACGCAGACGCACCAGTTCGTGGCCCACGCGTTCCATAACACCACGGAAATAACCAACCAGATCGGCAGTTTCAGCTGGTCCGCATCATCTCCCGCAGTAGCAAGCGTGGATGCCAATGGTTTGGCCACGGCTCACGCGCCTGGGATCACGGGCGTGGTTGCCAGCGTTGGCGCAACCAGCTCACCGGCGGTTTTTTTGAAAAGCTGCATGCCGGTGCTGATTGTCCTGCATGTTAATGGAGACCCAGCCGGAGTTCCGACTGAGTCCGCAATCATGAGCGTTGGCGACACCAAGACCGTTCAGGCCGATATGGTTGACGAACTGGGAGCCGTAACGCCAAACGCTCCAGTCACAATTCTCAGCAACAACAGCACAGTCGCGACGGTAAGCGGAACAACGTTAACGGCAGCATCGCCCGGCGGCGCTGGTCTCCAGGCCGTGTGCGCGCCACCCAATTGCGGAATTGGAATCGGTACGCCTATCTACAGCAACTTGTTCGGCATCTTTGTGGCTGGAGCCAGTCCCAACACCACCACGGTTTATGCCGCCAGCACCTTTCCAACCTTGCCAAACTCCACCATTCCACTGGTTCCAATTGATACCAGCAAGACGCCGCCAGTGGCAGGGACAACGATCTTTCTTCCCGGCGTTCCCAACTCGCTGGTGTTTGACCGCTCCGGTGCAACCGGTTACATGGGCACCAGCAGTGGACTGGTTACATTGGATACCGGCAGCAACGTGGTGAACTTGATTTCACCCATGCCTAAAGGCAAAGTGCTGGCAGTTTCGGCTGACGGAACTCAGGTAATCGTCTCAAACGCCGCTAATGATCCTTCCACCGCCCAGCCGATTGATCCGTTCCCCTCTGAGCAGCGCGTATGGGTTTTTGATAAGGCCGCGAACACCATTACCACTTTTGTGGTGCCCGGCGCGGTTGCGGCAAATTTTGATGACGACGGCTTCAGGGCTTACATTGTGGCGAGCAACGGGAACGTCTATGTTTTCTCACCGTTCCTGACGCTTCAGACCTTTAATATTGGCGGCGTGAACACAGACGTGACCCAGCTGGCTTCCGGTCCTTTTGCTTACGTGGCCAATTCTGCGGGCTTGCAATCGATTGCCACATGCAACAATGCTCCCCAGACCACGAACCCGCCAACCAATTCCAGCGCCATTCAGTTTGTGCACTCCATACGGGATACGAACACGTTGGTGGCCGTGGACTCCCCGGGAGTTGACATTGAAAACGTTAATACCGCCGACCTGACGCCGCCGGTGACCATCACCCCGGCAAACTGCCCCGGCATTGTCACCTACAGCAATAACTTTCTTGATTTCGGGGTTGGCGCGTTTACCGCGCGCCAGTTGCTGGTGGGATCGGCCGGCACGCATATCGCCGTTTTGCCCGCAGGCCTCAACAAGGTGCTTACCGTGGTGAATGTGAACAATGTAAACAGCGCTGGCTCCGTCCCATTACCTGCCGGCGCTACTGAGGCCTTGAACGGCAGCTTGACTCCCGATGGCGCTACTCTGTGGGTGGGCGTTGCGGGCACCAACTCAGTGGATCGAATCAACATGAACACCAACGTCGACGAGGTCCAGATTCCGATGTCGTTCAAGAAATCAGACGGTTCGCCGGCCCCGCCGAATCTGGTCGTGATCAAACCGAAATAGCCGGAGCCATTAGCAATTAGCACTCAGTCTCTCAGTTTTAGACTTAACTAATTTCGGCTGAAGACCAACAGCTCAGGGAAAATGGCTGAATAAGCCTGGCTCCCAACCTTTAGCAACGCATGTTTGGCGGCTAAAGGCTGATTGATGGCTAAAGGCTGATGACTAAAAGCTGACGGCTCAAGGCTAAAGGCTGATGTCTAAAGGCTAAATGCTAACGGCTACTTATCGCGGACGGCTTGCGCCTTCACCAACCGGATATCTCCACCTGGGACACGCGCGCACTTTCTGGGTGGCATGGCAGCGCGCACGCGCCGCGCACGGCAAACTCATCTTCCGCAATGAAGATCTCGACTATCAGCGATGCAAGCCGGAGTTCGTCCAGGCCATGTATCAAGACCTGTGCTGGCTGGGCCTGGATTGGGACGAAGGGCCTGATACGGGCGGCAGCTTTGGGCCGTACTCGCAAAGCGAACGTCGCAGCTTTTATCTCGACGCATGGTGCAAACTGCGGGACAGCGCTTTGATTTATCCCTGCACGTGCTCGCGCAAGGATTTAGAACGAGCATTGTCTGCTCCGCATGAAGACCTATTGCATGAAGCACCATCGCATGCAGCACCATTGCATGGAGCAGAGTTTCACCATCTCAATGATCGTGGACCGCAACCGGGGTCCCCAGAGCGCGGCGGTTTTGCACGCGCTGGGGCGGAGAAGCCCTCGCCTGCGATCGAAGGACCGTATGATACAGGCCCGCAGCCGGGAGCGGTCGCGGTCCAATTTCCCACGGAAGGACCTTCATCGCAACCTCCGGCGACCGCGGTCCAAGCCCCCGCTGACGACGAGCTTCCCTACCCCGGAACATGCCGCGAGAAAATAGGAACCGCGAAGGACTACGAATCACCCGCAGGCGTGAGCTGGCGCTTCAAAGTCCCTGACGGCGAGACGATTTCTTTTGAAGATGGCTATTTCGGGCGACAGGAGTTCCTCGCCGGACGCGACTTCGCCGACTTTCTGCTGTGGCGTCGCGACGATATCCCCGCGTATCAACTTGCCGTGGTGGTCGACGATGCCGCGATGCAGATCACTGAAGTCGTCCGCGGCGCAGATCTGCTCAAGAGCACCGCACGCCAACTGCTGCTGATCCGCGCCCTGGGATATTCGACGCCTGCATATTTTCACTGTCCGCTGCTGCGCGACGAAAAGAATGTCCGCCTGGCAAAAAGGCATGATGCGTTGAGCTTGAGAAAGCTGTGGGAACAAGGCGTGAAGGCAGAGGAGTTGAGGAAGAGGTTTGCGGAAGGAGTGGATTGGAGCCGAGGGTTAGTCAAACCCTGAAAAATTTATTCTCTGGCTGCGCCGCCACTCCTAACCAATGGCATGATAGATAAAATGCAAATGCCCAAGTATTGTGGAGCATCTTAAAAGTCTGGCACGAGGAACAGGGAACATGCCCCACCGATCCGCTATGGAAAAGACGAAGCTCGGAAGAAACGATCCGTGTAGTTGCGGGAGCGGAAAAAAATACAAGCACTGCTGCCTGGCCAACACGGTTTCCGCAGACGTTTTTTGGTCCAGGGTAAATTCAGAGAACCATGAACTCACTAAACTTTTAATAGCGTTTGCCGACGAGCGCTTCGCCTCGGACATCGAGGCTGCCTGGGAGGACTTCCATTTCGGTGTAACGGACTCCGACTATACCCCCGGAAACGACATCGAAACCATTTTCATGCCCTATTTTCTGTATCGCTGGCGTGATCTTATGGACCCAGATTCCGGCAACACATGGAAACCGGGCACCATCGCAACGGCATTTTTGCAGGAGAAGGGCCGCACCCTGACTCAGATGCAGACACAGCTTTTGTTTCTCTGCATGCATCAACCCATCACCTTCTATGACGTCCTGGAAAGCCGGCCAGGCCACGGCATGTTGCTGCGCGAGATTTTCACTGGCCGAGAGTATGACGTTCGTGAACGCTCCGCTTCGCGCACCCTTAACGCCGGGGACATTCTTTATGCCCAGATGTCGCCCGTGGAAGGGCTTACCACCATGGCCTTCTGCGCGCCGCTGCCAATACCTCCCCGCATGAAGTCAATGATCATTGCGCAACGAGTGGTGCTACAAAGCTTTGGAAGGAAGAGAAAGAAGCCCCGCGTTTTTTCCACGGATGATTTGCTGGAATTTGAGGAGGACTTCCGTGAACTCTATCTGGAAATCGTCGACCGGATGTACGCACCGCCTGTGCTCCAGAACACCGATGGCGAGCCTCTGGAAATGCACACCATGAAGTTTGAGCTGCGCCTCTCGCCGGCGGATGCGTTCGAGCTGCTCGTGCCCCTGCTGGCCGGC